>NZ_JAYQWM010000034.1:0-45374 GCF_036662595.1 Escherichia sp. Lx600-2
TCGGTGGAGCTGCATGACAAAGTCATCGGGCATTATCTGAACATAAAACACTATCAATAAGTTGGAGTCATTACCCTAACGGCTGCAATAATAAGAGCAAGCAAAAAACAATAAATTATGTCAAACACGGTGTGCGACCGTCTTTGAAGGTCCGCCAGTCTGTTCCCCTGGCGTGGGATTTGGTTAACGACGGCGCGGGGCTAACATTCCTCCCGGTCTGGTTGACTCCTGCCTGCAAACGCCCATAGCTACGCGCTTCATCGCTTCCTCAAGACGCCTTGAGTCTTCATCACTGAAGCCATTCGTAGTGTTAATGGTGATCGGGCTGTTGATTGTTACGCCGCCACCGCCGCCAATGTCACGATTACTTATCACGCGACCGTTATCACCTGGGATCATGTACTGGCTGCCATTGTTCGCCTTGAATATCTCAGGCTTACCGTGTTCACCCACGCGGTACAGGTTGCCAGCACCAACCGCGCCGCCGTTGTAGCGTCCGCCACCGAAAGCTATTCCACGAATAGCTGAAATGATCTGCGTACCTGCTGACATAGCTTGCGCATAGGCCGGAAGATTAGCCGGGAAAGGCAAGGCGTTTGCCTCAGCAAGCGCTTTCTGAAGGCTTAAAGCTGCTGATGCCAATACAAAACCCTTCTGCACAGCAAATAGCGCTTGATATGCCGCGTTTTGCTCACCTGCACCGTCTGCTATGACTCCAGACAGTTCACCGAAGAAATCGCCAAATGTGCCGATCAACTGTTGCTGATTGTTGAATAACGTGTCGGCCTCGTCTTTGATGATTTGCTGGCGGCGCATTGACGCGGTTTTCTGGATGGCGGTTAGCGTGTTCTGGTACTGCTGTTCATCCAGGACGCCCAACTGTCTGTATTTATCCAGCGCCGCTTTCTTCTGCTGCTCCTGCATTTCTACTTGTGCGGCAGGGTTAAACGCCTTGCCTGTTGCCGGATCTACGGTCGTCAGGTATTCCGTCATTACTTGCTGCGTAAAGCGTCCTGCCTGCTCCTTCTGCGCGGCTAACTGTTTGGCCTTGCGTTGTGCTTCAGCTTCTTCCTGTTTTGCCTTGCGGGCTGCTTCTGCGGCCTGGCGTTTGGATAGCGCAATAGCTTCACGGTCGGCCTTGTTCTTCTCGTCCAAAGCGGCTTTTGCATCACGGTACGCCGTTTCCATGTTCACATATTCATCGATCTGCTCTTCAGTGTAGCCCTGGGCTTTCATCTGCATCCTAACGCCTGCCTCCCAACCTTGCTCAATGGTTGCCAGGCGTGCGGCGACGGTGTTGAGCATAGTGGTAAAGTTTGCGTTTCTGGCTTCTGTGGCTGCGTCACTAATAGCGCCTTTCAGTCGGTTTAGTTGGTCCTCCAACATTGCGCCTTTGGTTTGTGCATCGACGAATTTGATAGCCAGTTCACGGAATGCCTCGTTACCGTTTTCGGTATCCTGAAGCAAAACCTGCATGAAGCCAGATAGCTCCTGCATGGCTTCCGGCGTTTTCGTTGTCGCGGCCTTATTTAGTGCGCGTATAAATTCGTATGCTTGCTGGTTGGTCAGATCATATTGCTCTCCAACATACATCACGGATTTGGCTAGCGTTGCCATTTGCGCCTGTGTATCCGGCTGATTGGCGTTCAGTATGGCTATCGCCTCTTTGTAGTCGTTGGTTGTGATTCCAAGATCATCAAGTGCCTGTGCTGCTGCTGCTGCGTCAGCTTTACCACCCTGCAAGCTGCGCCAGAATGACGACATTTCCCCCTGTGCCTGGCTTGCCTGTTCTTTCAGGTCACGCAGTGCTGCAATTGCCTGAATTTCAGCCATGTTCCGCATCTGTTTCGCTACTTCAGCGTTAACCTTAGAAAGTCTGGCGTAACTATCACTCATCACCGTCACGCCCTGTTCATTTACAGCTATGACCTCGTTCAGTTTGGTGATCGCCTTGTCCAGATACTCAACCGATCCGGCTGCACTATCAGCGCCTTGTGCCAGGCTTCCACCCATAGCGCCAGCGATAGCCAGCACCGCGCCAGCTACCGCGCCCATCGTGCCAAAGCCAGCTAATAACTGCGCACCCTGCACAGCGAACGCCTGAAGCGCATTACCGCCCATCTGCAATTGAGTGGCAAGGTCTGCGATCTGGTATGATGCGTTACGGATTGCCGGGGAAAGGTTGGTTTTGACTGCGGCTGATGTTTTAGTCATCTGCGTATTTAACTTTTTGACGCCGCTATCAGCCTTCCGCGCTCCTCGTTCAATGCGATCGAACGCCTCTTCCGCCTGCTGTTGCGCGATAAGAAGTTTCCCAGTGCGGGCATCGACCTCGTAGTATATGGTCCCGAGATTTCCACTCATGATATTGTTATCCGCGTTTGCGGACCCTCCAAATTGTTCTTTACTCTAATAATTTCACATTGAAACAGTTTATTAACGCTTCAGTGGCATCGTGTTTTGGTTTGCTTCAACCAATCACAAAAAACATCACTTAATAGAATCAATGGCTTATAAAGCTGTATCAGCTATGCTTCTTTGTCTGTGCCACTGAAAACCCAGTTTTCTCAATGAAATCAATACTGATATACATCCATATCGTTTTTCACATAATGTACGTTATGCGCACTGCGGGAAACGTACTGGATTTATTTACTGGTCGCCGTTCAGTTCATGCAGAGTCTGTTCTGGCAATGAATCCAGCCAGTTTTCTGCATCCTCCCTGTAACACTCCTGGATGCAACGGTTTGTGAAGTTGATGAAAGCGGTCAGTGATTCTGCTTCGTAGTTCCTGTGCGCTCTTCTGGCCTGCTTACGTAGTTGTTTCGCTTCTGCCCGCTGGCCTTCGAGTATCTCCAGCCTGTCTGCAATATCTTGCTTCATGTTCAGCTCCTCGCGCGCGCATTGTACTTGTCCGAAAATTAATCGCCCGTCCCATCATTAATATCGATTCCCACGCTGTGTAACTGGCTATGAATATCTCTGCGAATGAGAATTAAACGCCTGATGAACTCCATTTCCTCCGCGCTCTGGTTGCTCGGCCCCGATTTCATGTCGATGATTTTATTGATAGTTCCAAGCGAATATTCAGCCCACAGACGAAGCGTTTGGCGCTTCATGGCCTGTTTGCTCAGTGGCGAATGTTTCAGGTCTAAGACATGTTCTGCGAGGGTCTTAGCGATGCCCTGCATGATGCGTAGTGCCAACATGATGATTTTCTCCGGACTTGTGCTAATATAGTTCCCGAACATTGTTTCGAGACTGCTTATCCTGTTTGTCTTGTCCGATTTGTTCATTGGTCACATTGTTAAGTCAGCCGGGGTAATTCCCGGCTTTCTTTTATCCGATCAGTACCGAATCCCTATCGCATTGAATACGCGTTTCCGTTGCTCAGCTTCAGGATCGGCGGCCATTTCTGGTTCTGGCTCCGGCATAGACGGGGCGGCATCAAAATGCTCAATTTCACGACCGAAACACGAGTTCAGGTCAATACCTGCCGAACTATCCACTCCATCAAAATAGCGACGCTGTTCCTCGGTGAGACAGCTACCCAGACGTTCCTCAACCTGCGCCATAAACTCAGCATCCGGTGAGAAGTACTCATCCGGAGTCGGAGCACCGCTCTGTTTGTGCATCTCCATTTTCTCTGCGTTCGTTTTCAGCCCGGCAATGCGTTTCTCCAGTCCGGCGGCTTTAATAGCGTCAGCAACGATTTGTGGGATCTGCGGTTTAATTATTTCGATAACTTCATTGCTGATTAATTTAAACTGGGCCATACGGATCGCTTTAATCTGCTTATTTAACAGTGCGCGTTCCCCTTCGTTGGCGGTTTTATCACGCTGTGCTACCAGTTCATCGCCTTTGTTTGTCAGTACATCAAATGCGTCCATTGTCTTTTCTCCTCCGATTATTTAAAAGTGCTTATTGACACGCCGAAACGACGACTTAATTCAAAAAGGAGTCGCGCCTTTGCAGTGCCTTCCATGTCTTCCGGCATTTCAGACTGAAGTTTATCAGCTACTTCATCAACAAGTGGCCGAACCGTTTCCACGAACTTGTCCGCAATATAATCAGCAGAACGCATCACTTTTTCCTGGAATTCCTCACGGCGTTCCTGGGCGGCTGATTTAGGGGCTGTCGTGCGCTGAAAATAACTGTCTAATGAATGCATGGCATCTGCTCCTTTTACTTTGATTGATGTTATTTCTTTAATTGTGTTTGCTTTGATTTTCATGCTGCCTATTCCTTCAGAAATTGCGGTAGCTAGCTTATTAAATCAATAGGTTATTTGATAATCTCAGTAGCTGTTTTCATTGGTGGCGAGCGCCTTTGTTTTTATAGAATTCCAAAATCTCAGATCGGATAAACTTAATTCGTGCACCGACCGGAGTAACCGGAACGGGCCAACCTTTAATCTTGTTCAGCCAGCGGAATATAGTGCGTCGGGTAACGCCGAATAAAGCGGCTACCTCGCTCACCGTCATTAATTCGCTATCATTCATGTTCTCACCTCAAAAAGTAGCGGTGAGGAAAAATATGGGAAAACCCTCACCGCGCCCTGAATGAAATTAAAGACCAACATTACTGTTGATACTTAATATTATATTCCTCATGTCCCTGTTTCACATCTTTTACCATATAGGGAAAGGGGATATTCTGTAATGTTTACAAAACTTTTAATTAGCAAAAAATAATTGCGCATCTCACGTAATACAGGGATAATATTACTCAAGGGCTGGTAACCCTTACTCAAAATGTGATCTATAACTACAACGATTGATTTCACTTCCCCGCTCTCTCCGGCGGGATTTTTTTTGCCTGCAATCACCACATCAAAACTAATTAAAATTAGATGCCGTTTAAACGCAATATAACGCATTCTGACGGCCTTAATTTTTGGCAATGCATTTGCTCAGGTGTGATTAGATTGATTCGTCTGGCGTGGAATGGTGCGGCGGTAATATCAGATCTCAGCGTTCTGTGTGGCGATTCCTCAGCTCTGAGGAGTGGGCGTCCGTCATTCAGTCTCAGCACCTTGCTCAAACGAGATCGGCAGCGATGGCGTTGTAGGCCGCATTCTGTCGTTTAATGAGACGTGCCTGATTGGACAATCTGAAATCTGGTTGGTGAGACTATTCAGGCGAGACTGTTCTGCGGGGAAAGCGGCGCATGTCGATGAATCCATTCCTGGATTAATCGGCGTTGTTCCGGTGTCTGGTGAAAATTTAATGAAATCGCATCAATTATAATGCGTCTAAATCGCTCTGTGGCGACGTGAAGTTTTCAGGTAAGCAAGTGAGCGGTTATATGTGTTCATCGCGTTACAGGCACCATTCCGTTCGAATTTGGCACGGTCAGGATGGTTTGCGTTGGTCGGCTGCGGGGATAAACCTGTTTGAGTGTTCACCTCAGCCTGCTGTGCGTTGTATGATGGTACTGTCTGCACCTGGCTATACGCTGCTTTGCTGCTGTTTCCTGTCTGGTCTGTATACGCTGATAAAACCCATTGGCTTTGCAGTGAGTCAATCCCTTTCGGCGTGGGTTTTCCTTCGGTAGTTATCCTGCTGCTGTAAGTTGGCGCGGTAGCGCTCAATGCTGTCGATGATAACCATCACTGCCAGACCGTCTTTTGAGCTGGCGATTGCTCGAAGTCTTCCGAAGGTCCACCAAGAAGAAATCACCCTTTGAGATATACCCGCGCTACCCATGAACGAATCGCCATGATGGTATGTTGGTCTGGTTTGCAGGTTGTGCGTGAGTGAATGGGCCTTTCCAGCTTGCTGGGAAGGAGAGCGCAGAAAGCGATGCTGATGAATGTAGTTTTGACTGCATGAAAGGGAAACTTCTCATGTATATATGAACGTAGTGAATATATACATTCTTGAAGAGATAGATCTTACTTATATGGTTTTTACCTTTAAGGATAATACTTATTATTACTTACCGATTTTCGGGATACCCAGATACCGATTTTCGGGATGTGAATTTTATAGGATTGAGGCAAAGAAAAGGCGGGAACATTGCCCGCCTAGTGTGATTATTTTAAACTGTACGGCTTAAAGTTCAGTTTGATACTGTTCGGCAAGTTGCCTTGCCCGTCCTTACGTTTCTTACCTCGTGTTACCTTGATTAATCCCCACTGTTCAAGCTCGTTAATCTTGATATCGAACGTTGATCGGGCCATATGGAAACCAGGTACTACGCCGCCCTTTGTGATCTTTTCAGCACCATATAACACCTCGCCAAGCTCGATACCTTCATCTTTGTTTTCGTAGCTTGCCAGGTAGCAAAGCGCGTAAAGCAGGTGGAAGTGTGCCGCCGTTTGTTTGTCGCACCATGTGCTATAGATGGCCTGTGGTAGCACTTCATGAAGATGACAAGCAAACGTATTCAGATACGCCGTGTTACCGTGCCACTGTTTGTTATCCTTGGCTTGCGGTTGTTCCGGCTTCGGTTGTTTGCGCTCTCTGGCTTCTGCTGTCAGATCGATGGCGTCGGGTTTTACATCGCTTTCTTGTACTGGCGGTAGTGGTTCTGTCACCAGTTCAGCGTCAATAGCCGAATCGTTATCCGCGCTGTTATTTACTGGCGTAATGATTTGACATACGTGAATGGCATTTGTTACCGGATTGAGAAACCATTTTTTACCGTCGTAGCGGATAGTGTTGCCGTAGTGCTGATCATCAAAAGCTATTTGCACCTGTTCCGGCGCTTCTTCGTATTTGATGAATTGATATTCCTGTGATAATTCTTCGCCTTGCTGCAAGCTAAAGCGAACTGCTAAACTATTACGCATGGGGAAACCTCCTAATCTCTTTTCCCATATCGCCCGGATTGGTTGCCGCCTTTCCGGGCTTCTTGTTTTTGCTGTTCACATACCGAAAATCATGATCTGATCATAAGCCACCGTTTTTATTGTTGCAATATTGATGTAAGTTTTTGATATTGAATAATTTATTCCACTTAATTGGAATAGTGGAATAATTAGCGAAAGAAAAGCCGGACGAATCCGGCCTTATAGTTCACGGTTCCAGCGGATTACCTTCACCAGCCAGTATTGAATCAATGGCGTCGGCGTAGTCCTGAAGCATTTGACGGCGCTGTTTGAGATAGGCCGCCTGGTTATATACACCGCGTACACCCTTCGGGACGTGGGCCAATTGGATTTCAATCCAGTCTGGTGAGTACCTGCCGGACTCGTTAAGCGTCGTGCTGAACGTTGTACGCCAGCCGTGTGCTGTGGCTATCGACTTGTATCCGATACGCTCCAGGGCTTTCAGTATCGCGCTGGCAGACAAGGGCTTATCCATGAATCGACCAGGGAAGACGAAAGCGCTGTATCCGGTGCGAGTAAACTGGTCCTGCAATAGCTCTACCGCCTGCCGTGATAGCGGGACCACATGCGGGCGACGGGCCTTCATGACTTCAGCGGGTAGGGTGATGATCGCGTCTTCCAGGTTAACCCATTCCCAGCGCATTTTACGCAGTTCCACCGTCCTTAGAGCGCTCAATATGAGCAAACGTATTGCCGTCTGAATCTGGACGCTCCCGGCTCTCTCAAGTGCTTCATAGAACGCCTGAATTTCGTTAATTTGCAGCCATGCGTTGTGGCCCGGACGGCGGGCTTTTAGTGCTGTGTTCAGATCTGCAACCGGATTTCTTGCCACCAGTTCGGTGATAACGGCAAATTTGAAGATCTCCCCGATACGCTGGCGTAGCTTCCTGGCTTGTTCCGGTGCGGTACGCTCTTTCTTCTGAAGCAATTCCAGCACGTCACGGGCCGTTATATCGACAATTGACCGCTTCCCCAGCACGGGGTAAACATCTTTTTCCAGTGCCGATCTAACCTGTTTCGTGTAGGACTCTGACCACCCGCTGACCCTGGTAGCCAGCCAGTCCTCCGCTACCGTCTTAAAACCTGCCGCCATGTTGAGCGCATCAATGGCTTTTTCCTTGCGTGCTTCTTCCACTGGATTAATTCCATTAGCAATCAGAGATCGGCTCTCTGTGGCGCGTCTGCGTGCTTCTTTGAGTGTGATTAGCGGGTAAACACCAATGGCCTGCAAAAACTCTCGTTTATTCAACCAATACCTGAATCGCCAGTATTTGCTGCCGTTGGGATGCACCAGCAAAAACAGTCCTGGCGTCAGTGAATCGGTGAGTTTATAGGGCTTGTCTTTTGGCTGCGCGGCTGCGATGGCCTTTGCTGTGAGTGGTGTCTTGCTCAAACCGGATACCTCGACGTAACGACTGGATAAACCCGATCATGTATCCGGCGCGTTCGGTTGCGTTCGGCATGATGAATAACGGGCGTGTTAAGACAATTACCTTACAGGACAAGGGCTAACGATGAAATAGAATTGTTCGAATGCTGGAAGAAATGTTACTCATCACTTCTTCCTGAGGGAACGACTTATGAAACTAAAGACCACATTGTTCGGCAATGTATATCAGTTTAAGGATGTAAAAGAGGTGCTGGCTAAAGCCAACGAACTGCGTTCGGGGGATGTGCTGGCAGGCGTTGCAGCGGCAAGTTCACAGGAGCGCGTGGCGGCAAAGCAGGTGTTGTCGGAAATGACCGTAGCGGACATCCGCAATAATCCGGTGATTGCCTATGAAGATGACTGCGTGACGCGGCTGATTCAGGACGATGTTAACGAAACGGCCTACAACCAGATTAAAAACTGGAGCATCAGCGAACTGCGTGAGTATGTGCTGAGCGATGAAACCAGCGTGGACGACATTACCTTTACCCGCAAAGGGCTGACCTCGGAAGTGGTCGCGGCGATAGCGAAGATTTGCTCCAACGCGGACCTGATCTACGGCGCGAAGAAAATGCCGGTAATCAAAAAGGCCAATACCACCATCGGTATTCCGGGCACCTTCAGCGCCCGTTTGCAGCCAAATGACACCCGTGACGACGTGCAAAGTATCGCCGCGCAAATCTACGAAGGGCTTTCCTTCGGGGTGGGCGATGCGGTGATCGGCGTTAACCCGGTGACTGACGACGTGGAAAACTTAAGCCGCGTGCTGGACACCATCTATGGCGTGATCGACAAATTCAACATCCCAACTCAGGGCTGCGTACTGGCGCACGTCACCACCCAGATCGAAGCGATTCGTCGTGGCGCACCAGGCGGGCTGATTTTCCAGAGTATCTGTGGCAGTGAAAAAGGGCTGAAAGAGTTTGGCGTGGAACTGGCGATGCTCGACGAAGCGCGCGCAGTGGGTGCAGAGTTCAACCGTATCGCCGGGGAAAACTGCCTCTACTTCGAAACCGGACAAGGTTCAGCGCTATCCGCTGGCGCTAACTTCGGCGCAGACCAGGTGACGATGGAAGCACGTAACTATGGGCTGGCGCGTCATTACGATCCGTTTATCGTCAACACCGTGGTCGGCTTTATTGGGCCGGAGTATCTCTACAACGACCGCCAGATTATCCGTGCGGGCTTAGAAGATCACTTTATGGGCAAGCTGAGCGGCATCTCTATGGGCTGTGACTGCTGTTACACCAACCACGCTGACGCTGACCAGAACCTCAACGAAAACCTGATGATCCTGCTCGCCACCGCAGGCTGCAATTACATCATGGGGATGCCGTTGGGCGATGACATCATGCTCAACTACCAGACCACCGCCTTCCACGACACTGCCACTGTGCGTCAGTTACTCAACCTGCGCCCGTCACCGGAGTTTGAACGCTGGCTGGAAAGCATGGGCATTATGGCAAACGGTCGCTTGACCAAACGGGCGGGCGATCCGTCACTGTTCTTCTGATGACGCGGAGATAACACATCATGGATCAAAAACAGATTGAAGAAATTGTACGCAGCGTGATGGCGTCAATGGGACAAACGGCCCCCGCGCCGTCAGAAGCAAAGTGCGCCACTACCACCTGTGCGGCACCGGTGACCTCGGAAAGCTGTGCGCTGGATTTAGGTTCTGCGGAAGCAAAAGCGTGGATTGGTGTTGAAAACCCACATCGTGCGGATGTGTTAACAGAACTGCGTCGCAGCACCGTGGCCCGCGTTTGTACCGGTCGTGCCGGTCCGCGTCCGCGTACCCAGGCGTTGCTGCGTTTCCTGGCCGATCACTCTCGTTCGAAAGATACCGTACTTAAAGAAGTGCCGGAAGAGTGGGTGAAAGCGCAGGGCTTGCTGGAAGTACGCTCTGAAATTAGCGACAAAAATCTCTACCTGACTCGCCCGGATATGGGCCGCCGCCTGTGTGCAGAAGCTGTTGAAGCGCTGAAAGCACAGTGTGTTGCTAATCCGGACGTACAGGTCGTTATTTCTGATGGCCTGTCAACTGATGCGATCACCGTGAACTACGAAGAGATCCTGCCACCGCTGATGGCGGGGCTGAAACAGGCCGGGCTGAAAGTCGGTACACCATTCTTTGTTCGTTATGGTCGCGTGAAGATTGAAGATCAGATCGGTGAGATCCTCGGCGCGAAAGTAGTGATCCTGCTGGTGGGCGAACGTCCGGGGTTGGGTCAGTCAGAAAGCCTCTCCTGCTACGCCGTTTACTCGCCGCGTATGGCGACCACCGTTGAGGCCGATCGCACCTGTATCTCTAACATTCACCAGGGCGGCACGCCGCCGGTTGAAGCCGCAGCCGTCATTGTGGATTTGGCGAAACGTATGCTGGAGCAGAAAGCATCCGGCATCAACATGACCCGATAAGGAGGCATCATGCCAGCTTTAGATTTGATTCGACCGTCTGTCACCGCTATGCGGGTGATTGCCTCCGTTAACGCCGATTTTGCGCGTGAACTGAAATTGCCGCCGCATATTCGTAGCCTCGGGCTGATTTCTGCTGATTCCGATGACGTAACCTACATTGCGGCTGACGAAGCGACCAAACAAGCGATGGTAGAAGTGGTGTATGGCCGCTCGCTGTATGCGGGCGCTGCACACGGCCCGTCACCGACTGCCGGTGAAGTACTGATTATGCTTGGTGGGCCAAACCCGGCGGAAGTGCGTGCCGGTCTGGATGCGATGGTTGCGCATATTGAAAATGGCGCTGCTTTCCAGTGGGCTAATGATGCGCAAGATACGGCATTCCTGGCACATGTAGTTTCGCGTACCGGTTCTTATCTCTCATCAACCGCCGGGATCACGCTTGGCGATCCGATGGCGTATCTGGTGGCACCGCCGCTGGAAGCGACCTACGGCATTGATGCAGCGTTGAAATCTGCCGACGTACAGCTGGTGACCTATGTCCCGCCACCGTCTGAAACTAACTACTCGGCAGCATTTTTAACCGGTAGCCAGGCAGCGTGTAAAGCGGCCTGTAACGCCTTTACCGATGCAGTGCTGGAAATCGCGCGTAATCCAATCCAGCGTGCGTAATGGAGGTTGCCGATGATCAATGCACTGGGATTGCTGGAAGTGGACGGCATGGCCGCTGCGATAGATGCAGCGGCCATGCTCAAAGCAGCTAACGTTTGTCTGCTCAGTCACGAAGTGCTTGACCCTGGTCGCTTAACGCTGGTGGTGGAAGGCGATCTGGCGGCGTGTCGTGCTGCGCTGGACGCAGGTTGTGCTGCCGCGATGCGTACCGGGCGTGTCATCAGCCGTAAGGAGATCGGTCGGCCAGACGATGACACCCAGTGGCTGGTTACTGGCTTTAACCGCCAGCCGAAGCAACCCGTAAAGGAACCCGACGCGCCAGTTATCGTCGCGGAATCTGCTGACGAGTTGTTGGCGCTGTTAACATCAGTACGTCAGGGAATGACGGCAGGAGAAGTGGCTGCCCACTTTGGCTGGCCGCTGGAAAAAGCCAGAAATGCGCTCGAACAGCTCTTTTCTGCCGGGACGTTACGTAAACGCAGTAGTCGTTATCGTCTCAAGCCCCATTAACCTGTCGGAGGTGCCGGGTGTCCTACAACACCCGGCATTAACATCATGAAAAAGACCCGTACAGCCAATTTGCACCATCTTTATCATGAACCCTTACCCGAAAACCTGAAGCTCACGCCGAAGGTCGAAGTGGATAATGTTCATCAACGACAGACAACGGATGTCTATGAACATGCTTTAACGATTACCGCCTGGCAGCAGATTTACGATCAGCTGCATCCGGGCAAGTTTCATGGTGAATTTACGGAAATTCTACTCGATGATATTCAGGTTTTTCGTGAATACACCGGTCTGGCGCTGCGTCAGTCGTGCCTGGTCTGGCCGAACTCGTTCTGGTTTGGCATTCCGGCGACGCGCGGTGAGCAGGGATTTATCGGTTCGCAATGTCTGGGAAGCGCAGAAATAGCGACGCGCCCCGGTGGAACCGAGTTTGAATTAAGTACGCCGGACGATTACACGATCCTGGGCGTAGTGCTTTCTGAAGATGTCATCACCCGTCAGGCTAACTTTTTGCATAATCCGGATCGGGTATTACATATGCTGCGTAGCCAGTCGGCGCTGGAAGTGAAAGAGCAGCATAAAGCCGCGCTGTGGGGCTTTGTCCAACAGGCGCTGGCGACGTTTTGCGAGAACCCGGAAAATCTCCATCAGCCTGCAGTGCGAAAAGTGCTGGGGGATAATTTGCTAATGGCGATGGGGGCGATGCTGGAAGAAGCACAGCCAATGGTGACGGCGGAAAGCATCAGTCATCAGAGTTACCGTAGATTACTTTCCCGCGCCCGTGAATATGTGCTGGAAAACATGTCCGAACCGGTGACGGTGCTGGATTTGTGTAATCAACTGCATGTCAGCCGCCGCACGCTACAAAACGCGTTTCACGCTATTTTAGGCATTGGCCCAAACGCGTGGCTGAAACGCATTCGCCTGAACGCCGTGCGCCGCGAACTGATAAGCCCGTGGTCGCAAAGCACAACGGTAAAAGACGCCGCCATGCAGTGGGGATTCTGGCATCTGGGGCAATTTGCCACGGATTACCAGCAGCTGTTTGCCGAGAAGCCGTCGTTGACGTTGCATCAGCGGATGCGGGAATGGGGGTGAGGGAGTTACACCCAATCCCTGACCTTAATAAACTCACTTAACGCCGCTTCTGGGCTGCCATCTTTTGGCTGATAATCATACTCCCAGCGTACCAGTGGCGGCATTGACATCAGGATCGACTCGGTGCGCCCGCCAGTTTGCAGGCCAAACAGAGTGCCGCGATCCCAGACCAGATTGAACTCGACATAACGACCGCGACGGTAGAGCTGAAAATTGCGCTCGCGCTCGCCGTAGGCCATCGCTTTCCGTCGCTCTACAATTGGTAAATAAGCGTCGGTGTAGCCTTTGCCTACCGCCTGCATAAAGGCAAAACAGTGGTCGAAATCTGGCGTGTTCAGATCATCAAAGAACAGCCCGCCAATGCCGCGCTGTTCTTTGCGATGTTTAAGGTAGAAGTATTCGTCGCACCACTTTTTGTAACGGGGATAAACGTCTTCACCAAATGGCAGGCACAGGTCACGGGCGGTGCGGTGCCAGTGAATGGCGTCTTCTTCAAAACCATAGAAAGGGGTTAAATCGAAGCCGCCGCCAAACCACCAGACGGGCTCTGCACCCGGTTTTTCGGCAATAAAAAAGCGCACATTCGCGTGGCTGGTGGGAACATACGGATTATGCGGATGCACTACCAGCGAAACGCCCATCGCCTCGAAACTGCGCCCGGCAAGTTCCGGGCGATGAGCGGTGGCGGAAGCAGGCATCGCCTCACCGTGGACATGTGAAAAGTTGACGCCCGCCTGTTCGAAAACACCACCATTACGCAACACCCGACTACGCCCGCCGCCACCAGCTTCGCGCTGCCAGCTATCTTCGACAAATTCTGTGCCATCGACGGCGGTCAACTGCTGACAAATCGTATCCTGAAGGTTGAGCAGAAACTGTTTAACCTGGTGTGCGTCGGGTTTCATAACTTATCGCTTTTTCGAATGTGCTTTCTGGTTGTCGAACCAGTGGAAATAACTGATCACGCCTTCAGCAATCGCTGTGGCGATTTTCTGACGAAACGCCGCCGTGCCTAACAGCCGCTCTTCTTCCGGGTTGGTGATAAACGAGGTTTCCACCAGCACCGAAGGAACCGACGGCGATTTCAACACCACAAACGCGGCTTGTTCGGTGTTGCGGCTGTGCAGTTTATGCACCGGCTTAATCTTTTTCAGAATATGCGAGCCAAGCGTCAGGCTGTTTTTAATAGTATCGGTTTGCACCAGATCAAACAGCACTTGCTGCAATAGGTGATCCTTGTCAGTCGCCTTTTTACCGGCAACTTCATCGGCGCGGTTTTCGCGTTCAGACAGGTATTTCGCCATTGCGCTACTTGCCCCACGGTTAGAGAGGGCAAATACCGAAGCACCGGCAGCTTTCGGGTTGGTAAAGCCATCGGCATGAATTGACATAAACAGATCTGCGCCATGTTTATGGGCGATTTCAACGCGATCGTAAAGTGGGATAAACGTATCGCCAGAACGCGTTAAACGCGCATCAATCCCATGATTACGCAAAATGGAACGGACGTTTTTAGCAATCGCCAGCACCACATGTTTTTCTTTCGAACCGTTGCGCCCGATCGCTCCGGTATCAATCCCGCCGTGGCCTGGATCGAGAACAACGACACGTTTGCCGCCAGATTTTTTAGCTTTCGGCTTGCTGTGTCCATTGCTGGTTTTTAAAGGTTCGTCTTTGGCGATGGCTTGCGACATTCCTGACAACGTCAGGGCAGCCAAACCGGCTTTCAGCACCTGGCGGCGCGAAGTGAGTGTTTTTAGTGGTTTAAAAGTGCTCATACGGCCTGAGTTGTAATAATAAAGTTCCAGATGTTATATCGTATCGCGTAATCCGTTACGACCGTTTGCTGTTGAGAATTGTTTTACTTTTCATTTCAATAGTTGACAACTCCCCATTATGCCACTTTTTCAACCGATTTTCGTCAGATATTGGCTAATTCGACCGTTCACGCCATAATCAGCCTTTTAACCCGCAAAAAGGTAACGAATACCATGGAGATACGCGTATTTCGCCAGGAAGATTTCGAAGAGGTCATCACCCTTTGGGAGCGTTGCGACTTGCTGCGTCCGTGGAACGATCCGGAAATGGACATCGAGCGTAAGATGAACCATGACGTCAGTTTGTTTCTGGTCGCTGAGGTGAACGGTGAAGTGGTCGGAACGGTGATGGGCGGTTATGACGGGCATCGCGGGTCTGCTTATTATCTTGGCGTGCATCCAGAGTTTCGTGGGCGTGGGATTGCCAATGCGTTGCTTAACCGGCTGGAGAAAAAGCTGATTGCTCGCGGCTGCCCGAAAATTCAGATCAACGTGCCGGAAGATAACGACATGGTGCTCGGAATGTATGAACGCCTGGGATATGAACACGCCGACGTGCTGAGTCTGGGTAAGCGTTTGATTGAAGATGAAGAGTACTGAGTTTCATCCTGTCCATTATGATGCGCACGGTCGCCTGCGTTTACCCTTGCTCTTCTGGCTTGTGCTATTGCTTCAGGCGCGAACCTGGGTGCTGTTTGTCATTGCCGGTGCGTCGCGCGAGCAGGGTACTGCGCTGCTAAATCTGTTTTATCCCGATCACGATAATTTCTGGCTGGGGCTGATTCCTGGCATTCCGGCGGTGCTGGCGTTTTTGTTGAGCGGTCGGCGGGCTACGTTTCCTCGCACCTGGCGTGTACTCTATTTTCTGTTGCTGTTGGCGCAGGTGGTTTTACTTTGCTGGCAACCGTGGCTGTGGCTGAACGGTGAATCCGTTAGCGGTTTCGGTCTGGCGCTGGTAGTGGCGGATATTGTGGCGTTAATCTGGCTGCTGACCAATCGACGTTTACGCGCTTGTTTTAATGAAGTAAAAGAATAACGGCACTTTTTGGTGAATTTGCACTCCAAGCAACGTTATTGAATAACCAAAGGAAGTGACATGAAATCGCTGCGTTTAATGTTATGCGCTATGCCATTGATGCTGACCGGCTGTTCCACGATGTCGTCAGTTAACTGGTCTGCCGCTAACCCGTGGAACTGGTTTGGGTCGTCCACCAAAGTGAGCGAGCAGGGCGTTGGTGAATTAACGGCGTCCACACCACTGCAAGAACAAGCCATTGCCGATGCGCTTGATGGCGATTATCGCCTGCGCAGCGGAATGAAAACCGCGAACGGCAACGTGGTGCGCTTTTTTGAAGTGATGAAGGGCGACAACGTGGCGATGGTGATTAACGGCGATCAAGGCACGATCAGTCGCATTGACGTGCTGGATAGCGATATTCCTGCTGACACCGGTGTTAAAATCGGTACACCGTTTAGCGACCTTTACAGCAAAGCATTTGGCAATTGCCAAAAAGCTGATGGTGATGATAATCGTGCCGTCGAATGTAAAGCCGAAGGCAGTCAACATATTAGCTACCAGTTCAGCGGGGAATGGAGTGGTCCTGAAGGGTTAATGCCTTCGGACGATACCCTGAAAAACTGGAAAGTCAGTAAAATTATCTGGCGGCGTTAATTTGCGTCTGAACAAACCGCCGCCGCGAAAAAACACGTAAAATAGCGCTCAACAATGCCACGGATTGCGTGGCATTATTATTTTCAGGAGGAACAATGTCTCAGGTTCAGAGTGGCATTTTGCCAGAACATTGCCGCGCGGCGATTTGGATCGAAGCCAACGTGAAAGGGGAAGTTGACGCCCTGCGTGCGGCCAGTAAAACATTTGCCGACAAACTGGCAACTTTTGAAGCGAAATTCCCGGACGCGCATCTTGGTGCGGTGGTTGCCTTTGGTAACAACACCTGGCGCGCTCTGAGCGGCGGCGTTGGGGCAGAAGAGCTGAAAGATTTTCCGGGCTACGGTAAAGGCCTTGCGCCGACCACCCAGTTCGATGTGTTGATCCACATTCTTTCTCTGCGTCACGACGTAAACTTCTCTGTCGCCCAGGCGGCGATGGAAGCCTTTGGTGACTGCATTGAAGTGAAAGAAGAGATCCACGGCTTCCGTTGGGTGGAAGAGCGTGACCTGAGCGGCTTTGTTGACGGTACAGAAAACCCGGCGGGTGAAGAGACGCGTCGCGAAGTGGCGGTTATCAAAGACGGCGTGGATGCCGGCGGCAGCTATGTGTTTGTGCAGCGTTGGGAGCACAACCTGAAGCAGCTCAACCGGATGAGCGTTCACGATCAGGAGATGATGATCGGGCGCACCAAAGAGGCCAACGAAGAGATTGACGGCGACGAACGTCCGGAAACCTCTCACCTGACCCGCGTTGATCTGAAAGAAGATGGCAAAGGGCTGAAGATTGTTCGCCAGAGCCTGCCGTACGGCACCGCCAGTGGCACTCACGGTCTGTACTTCTGCGCCTACTGCGCGCGTCTGCATAACATTGAGCAGCAACTGCTGAGCATGTTTGGCGATACCGATGGTAAGCGAGACGCGATGTTGCGTTTCACCAAACCGGTTACTGGCGGCTATTACTTCGCCCCGTCGCTGGACAAGCTGATGGCGCTGTAAGCGTTTCTGATTCGATGATTCAAGGCCAGCCAGTAACACAACTGACTGGCCTTTTTATTATTTCTGCTTTAACGCCGCATATACCTGATCAACCACCCAACCATAAGTTGCAATCGGTAACTGACCGCTTTCGAACATATTGGGATTCTTTTGCGGATCGGCAACTGGCGAATGTGGCTTGTTGCTTAACATCACAATCGCCATATGATTCACCGGATCGATAACGGTCACCGTTCCGGTCCAGCCAGTGTGACCGTAGGTTTGCGGGCTTGCCAGCGTGCCAAACGTCGGCGTCATGGTGGCATTACCATTCACGCGCCAGCCGAGGCCAAAAGTGGCATCTTCCTTAGAGCTGGTGGTGAACATCTTCACCGTTTCCGCACTGAACAGCTGCACATCGCCATAGCCCCCGCCGTTCAGCATCGTTTGCATTAACACCGCAATATCGCCGGTATTGGAAAACAAACCTGCGTGCCCGGAAACGCCGCCCATCGAATAAAAGGCTTTTTCATCGTGCACCTGACCCCAGAGAGTGGAGGTGCGGATATTCGGGAAGTGGATCACTCCATCGCGGGTATTGCCGTTCAATTCCGTGGCGGCAATTTGCTGCGGTTTAAAGCCTTTCAGCAACGGGTTAAATACCGTATGTTTCAGGCCGAGCGGGCGATAAATCGACTCTTCAACATAGCGGTCAAGCGGCTGACCGGTGACCGACTCGACGATAAATCCAAGCAGCATATAATCGACATCACTGTAAATATGCTTGCTGCCGGGCTGATACTCTAGCGGCGTGCGCTTGATCATCTCCAGCGTTTGGCCTTTATCCTGGGAATATAACGCGCCCGCGACCGCTTTATTCGGATATTGTGGGTCCGCCGGGAAACCGCCGCTGTGATGCAGCAGGTCAGAAATCCGCAGCGTGTTTTTGCCTTTGATGGTGTCATTTGGACTATCGGCAAATCCCGGAATATATTTCGCAATCCGATCGTCAGGATGCAGCTTGCCTTCGCTCATTAGCTTTTGCAGAGCAAAGTTAGTGGCGTACATCTTGGTATTGGAAGCCAGGTCATACAGCGTCCCGGTGGTGGCTTTGACAGGCTGTTCCATCAATACGCTGCCATCGTACTTTTTCGCCGCTCCCCAGGCTTTGCGATACACAATCTGATTATCTTTTATAATCAGCAGGTTTACGCCGGGATAACCGGCGTCCACTTGCTGGCTAATCCAGCGATCCATCTGGTTAAGCCGTTCGACGTTGAACCCTGCTTTCTCTGGCGAACTTTCTGTCAGAACAGGGTATTTTGCGGCGCTGACGCTATAGCTGACAGCCAGCAGAGAAAGATAGAGCATTGTCCGTTTCATAATATCAGTCCAGATTGACGTTACGGCAGCCAAAGAGCGTGGTGAAAATAAACCCGCAAACCCATGCCACCAGAATCCCACCGGCATAAACCGCCATTGCCGGAAGAATGCCTTGCGCGGAAGTCATCAGCGGCAGCGCCACCAGGCCGGATGGCCCGAAAGCACTGTTTAAGCCCATCGGCAGACCCCACCAGGCTATCAGCCCGATAAACAAACCGCCCGCTGCGCCGCCTAAACAGGCGGTAATAAACGGTTTCATGCGGGGCAGGGTGACGCCGTAAATCAACGGTTCACCAACGCCCAGCAGACCGGGAATAATCGCCCCGCGTACCTGACTGCGTAATGCACTGTGCGGTTGCGCCCGCCAGTAGAGTGCCAGCGCCGCGCCCACCTGGCCCGCGCCTGCCATTGAAAGGATGGGAAATAAGCTGTTGAATCCCTGGCTGTCCATTAACGCGAGGTAAACAGGAATAAAGCCCTGATGCACGCCAAATACCACGGCGATCAGGAACAGCCCGGCTAAAACCGCACAACCGAGCGGATTACTGTTCAGGTGCATAAACAGCCACGACATACCTTCGAATAACCAGCCGCCCAGCGGCATAATGATCAGGTAGGCCAGCGTAGCGGTGATCAGTAGGGTGATTAACGAGGTCAGCAGCATGTCGAGATCGTCCGGCATAAAGCGGCGCACCATGCCTTCAATGCGAGCGCAGGCCCATGTGGCAATCAACACGCCGATAATATTGCCGCGCGGATCGATGGGCAGACCAAAGAAATCGTGAAAACCGGCGTAGTAACCGGTGGTTGCAGCGGGGTTATAACCGAGCAAAAAGAGTGCGGCAATAATTGCGCCATTGACGCCCGTGCCGCCAAATGCCTGGGCGGCGTTATAGCCCACCAGAATCACCAGGAAGGTGAACAAACCTTTGCTGAACACCTTCATAAAATTCAGCGCGTCGGGTAGCGTGCCCTGAGCATCTGCCGGAACGTGCATCACCGTGGCAATTAACGTCGCTATTCCCAGCAACAGACCGGCGGCAATAAAACCGGGGATCAGCGGCGTGAAGATGGTGGCGAATTTGGCGAGAAATTGTTGCACGCCGGAGGTTTGTTTGGCTTTTAACTGACGTTTGTTCTGGGCGGCGATTTCTGCGGCATCCTGTACCGGTGCTTCTCCCAGCAGCTCGCTCATCGCTTTTGCGGCACGATGCGCTTTACCAGGCCCAAAAACGACCTGCACCTGGTCGCTGGTCAAAATGACGCCCTTCACGCCTTCCAGCGTTTTGATATCGGGATCAACCAGTGAACTGTCATGTACACCCAGACGCAGGCGCGTCATACAGTTACCACAACTGGCGATATTTCCCGGTCCGCCGACACGGGTAAGAATGGTGTTCAGAAGTTCACTGCTGATCTCTTTGGCCATGGGTTATTCCTTGTCTAAAACCTGACGAATAAAGCCGCCGTGTTGATCCAGGCGTTTTTTAGCCTCTGCGGCATCGAGATTTTTCAGCAACATCACAATGGCCGTTTTACAGTTGCGCTCGCAGGCAATTAACGCCGCTTCCGCTTGCTCTGCGCTACATCCGGTAGCGTTTTTAACGATATTGACCTGGCGCACATGCAGTTTTTCGTTGGTGGCGACCACATCGACCATCAGGTTGCCGAACACTTTGCCGGATTTAATCATCAGCCCGGTGGAGAGCATATTGAGCACCAGTTTCTGCGCTGTGCCTGCTTTCATTCGCGAAGAACCGGTAACCACTTCGGCACCTACAATCGGTGTAATGGCAAACTCGGCGGTGGTTGAAACGGCACTCCCCGGATTACAGGAAATTCCCACTGTACGGCAGCCGAGCTGGCGTGCGTATTCCAGTCCGGCAATTACATACGGCGTGCGACCACTGGCCGCAATACCAACCACCACATCCTGTGCCGTTAAATTAATATTTTTCAGATCGTTAACACCACCTTCCCGGCTATCTTCAGCGCCTTCCACCGCGTGCTGAATGGCATATTCGCCTCCAGCAATCAAACCAACCACCAAACCCGGTTTCACGCCGTAGGTGGGCGGACATTCGCTGGCATCCAGAATCCCCAGACGACCGGATGTTCCCGCACCGAGATAAATCAGACGACCGCCGCCGCTTACCTGGGCGTGGATAACATCGATCGCCGCGGCGATATCCGGCAGTACGCGCTCAACGGCAAGCGGTACGGTTTTATCTTCATCGTTGACAATCCGGCACATTTCCAGCGTTGATACGCGGTCAATTTCAGCCGAGGCGGCGTTCGAGCCTTCGGTAATCATCTTTTCAAGTTGCATCGGTGGTGACCTTACTATTTACGATCAAATAATTGCAGATGTATGGAATCATATATCCCGAATTGACAGACATAAAGGAATCATTGAGTCTACACTCGCAGAGTGTGAAGAGCGTCATAAGAACTTAAGCGGAATTTTTGCTGCCAGCCCAGGAGAGTGGAAGATGTTGTACCTGACGAAAATACGCAATGCGGAAAGTGAATTTACCGAGAACGAGCAAAAAATTGCTGACTTTCTGCGGGCCAACGTGAGTGAGCTGAAATCCGTCTCTTCGCGCAAGATGGCGAAACAGCTCGGCATCAGCCAGTCGAGTATTGTGAAGTTTGCCCAGAAGCTCGGCGCACAAGGATTTACTGAATTGCGTATGGCGTTAATAGGCGAATACTGTGCCAGCCGGGAGAAAACGAATGCCACGGCGCTGCACCTGCACAGTTCGATTACCAGTGATGATTCGCTGGAAGTGATTGCCCGCAAACTGAATCGCGAAAAAGAGCTGGCGCTGGAGCAAACCTGCGCGTTGTTCGACTACGCGCGGCTGCAAAAAATCATTGAGGTCATCAGTAAAGCACCGTTTATCCAGATAACGGGCCTGGGCGGATCGGCGCTGGTGGGGCGCGATCTGTCGTTCAAACTGATGAAAATTGGCTATCGCGTGGCCTGCGAAGCCGACACGCACGTACAAGCTACCGTTTCCCAGGCGTTGAAAAAAGGCGATGTACAAATCGCTATCTCTTACAGCGGCAGTAAAAAAGAGATTGTCTTGTGCGCAGAAGCGGCACGAAAGCAGGGGGCAACGGTGATTGCCATTACTTCTCTGGCTGACTCTCCGCTGCGGCGGCTGGCGCATTTCACGCTCGATACCGTTTCCGGTGAAACCGAATGGCGTAGCTCGTCGATGTCTACCCGCACGGCGCAAAATTCTGTTACCGATTTACTGTTTGTTGGTCTTGTGCAACTCAATGATGTGGAGTCATTGAAAATGATTCAGCGCAGCAGTGAGCTAACACAACGCCTGAAATGATGCATAAAGCAGCGACTGGATTGAGATTTTCCTGAATTAGTGAGCTGATCCGCAGCAATATTTTGTTTATCCTGTATTTTCAGAGGGAATGGAGTGTAACGCTCTGTATTAACAAGGAGAGCATTAAAATGGGTAAACTCACGGGCAAGACAGCACTGATTACGGGCGCATTGCAGGGAATTGGCGAAGGAATTGCCAGAACTTTTGCGCGTCATGGCGCAAACCTAATCTTGCTGGATATCTCCCCTGAGATCGAAAAGCTGGCGGACGAACTGTGTGGTCGTGGTCATCGCTGTACGGCGGTTGTCGCCGATGTGCGTGACCCGGCGTCGGTAGCCGCAGCTATCAAACGCGCGAAGGAAAAAGAAGGGCGCATTGATATCCTGGTGAATAACGCAGGCGTTTGTCGTCTGGGCAGTTTCCTCGATATGAGCGATGACGATCGCGATTTCCATATTGACATCAATATTAAAGGCGTATGGAACGTCACGAAGGCGGTGCTGCCGGAGATGATTGCCCGCAAAGATGGTCGCATTGTGATGATGTCTTCAGTCACTGGTGATATGGTGGCCGATCCGGGTGAAACGGCGTACGCCTTAACGAAAGCGGCGATTGTTGGCCTGACAAAATCGCTGGCGGTGGAGTACGCGCAATCCGGTATTCGCGTTAACGCCATCTGCCCGGGATACGTCCGCACGCCAATGGCGGAAAGCATTGCCCGCCAGTCGAACCCGGAAGATCCAGAGTCGGTGCTGACTGATATGGCAAAAGCAATCCCGCTGCGTCGCCTCGCCGATCCGCTGGAAGTCGGCGAACTGGCGGCCTTCCTTGCATCGGATGAATCCAGCTATTTAACCGGTACACAGAATGTGATTGATGGCGGCAGCACACTGCCGGAGACGGTCAGCGTCGGTATCTGATTCACCTCTGTTTCCTCCCTGCATGTGTGGGGAGGATTTCGTCTTATTCCCTTTTCAACTTCCAAATCACCAAACGGTATATAAAACCGTTACTCCTTTCACGTCCGTTATAAATATGATGGCTATTAGAAAGTCATTAAATTTATAAGGGTGCGCAATGGCCGTTAACTTACTGAAAAAGAACTCACTCGCGCTGGTCGCTTCTCTGCTGCTGGCGGGCCATGTACAGGCAACGGAACTGCTGAACAGTTCTTATGACGTCTCCCGCGAGCTGTTTGCCGCCCTGAACCCGCCGTTTGAGCAACAATGGGCCAAAGATAACGGCGGCGACAAACTGACGATAAAACAATCTCATGCCGGGTCATCAAAACAGGCGCTGGCAATTTTGCAGGGCTTAAAAGCCGACGTTGTCACTTATAACCAGGTGACCGACGTACAAATTCTGCACGATAAAGGCAAGCTTATCCCGGCGGACTGGCAGTCGCGCCTGCCGAATAATAGCTCGCCGTTCTACTCCACCATGGGCTTCCTGGTGCGTAAGGGCAACCCGAAAAATATCCACGACTGGAACGACCTGGTGCGCTCCGATGTGAAGCTAATTTTTCCGAACCCAAAAACCTCCGGTAACGCGCGTTACACCTATCTGGCGGCATGGGGCGCAGCGGACAAAGCTGACGGTGGCGATAAAGCCAAAACCGAACAGTTTATGACCCAGTTCCTGAAAAACGTTGAAGTGTTCGATACTGGCGGTCGTGGCGCGACCACCACTTTTGCCGAGCGCGGCCTGGGCGATGTGCTGATCAGCTTCGAGTCGGAAGTGAACAACATCCGCAAACAGTATGAAGCGCAGGGCTTTGAAGTGGTGATTCCGAAAACCAACATTCTGGCGGAATTCCCGGTGGCGTGGGTCGATAAAAACGTGCAGGACAACGGTACGGAAAAAGCAGCAATTGCCTATCTGAATTGGCTCTACAGCCCGCAGGCGCAGACCATCATCACCGACTATTACTACCGCGTAAATAACCCGGAAGTCATGGACAAACTGAAAGACAAATTCCCGCAGACCGAGCTGTTCCGCGTGGAAGACAAATTTGGCTCCTGGCCGGAAGTGATGAAAACCCATTTCACCAGCGGCGGCGAGTTAGACAAGCTGTTAGCGGCGGGGCGTAAGTAATGTTTGCAGTTTCATCAAGACGCGTGCTGCCGGGCTTTACCTTAAGCCTCGGCACCAGTCTGCTGTTTGTGTGCCTGATTTTGCTGCTACCGCTCTCTGCGCTGGTTATGCAACTCTCTGAGATGAGCTGGGCGCAGTACTGGGAGGTGATCACCAACCCGCAGGTGGTCGCGGCCTACAAAGTGACGCTGCTGTCGGCGTTTGTGGCATCAATTTTTAACGGCGTTTTCGGTCTGCTGATGGCGTGGATCTTAACCCGCTATCGCTTTCCGGGCCGCACGCTGCTTGATGCGCTGATGGATTTACCCTTTGCGCTGCCAACGGCAGTCGCCGGTTTAACGCTGGCCTCGCTCTTTTCCGTGAACGGTTTTTACGGTGAATGGCTGGCGAAGTTTGATATCAAAGTCACCTACACCTGGCTTGGGATCGCGGTGGCGATGGCCTTTACCAGCATCCCGTTTGTGGTGCGTACCGTGCAGCCGGTGCTGGAAGAGTTGGGCCCGGAATATGAAGAAGCGGCAGAAACGCTTGGCGCAACGCGCTGGCAAAGTTTCTGCAAAGTGGTGCTGCCGGAGCTTTCTCCGGCGCTGGTGGCGGGCGTGGCGCTGTCGTTTACCCGTAGTCTTGGTGAGTTTGGCGCGGTGATATTTATCGCCGGGAACATCGCCTGGAAGACGGAAGTGACGTCGCTGATGATTTTTGTGCGCTTGCAGGAGTTTGATTACCCGGCGGCGAGCGCGATTGCTTCGGTGATCCTCGCGGCATCTCTGCTGCTGCTGTTCTCAATTAACACTCTGCAAAGTCGCTTTGGTCGGCGTGTGGTAGGTCATTAATGGCGGAAGTTACCCAATTGAAGCGTTATGACGCGCGCCCGATTAACTGGGGCAAATGGTTTCTGATTGGCATCGGGATGCTGGTTTCGGCGTTCATCCTGCTGGTGCCGATGATTTACATCTTCGTGCAGGCATTCAGCAAGGGGCTGATGCCGGTTTTACAGAATCTGGCCGATCCGGACATGTTGCACGCGATTTGGCTGACGGTGATGATTGCGCTGATTGCCGTACCGGTGAACCTGGTGTTCGGCATTCTGCTGGCCTGGCTGGTGACGCGCTTTAACTTCCCCGGACGCCAGTTACTGCTGACGCTACTGGACATTCCGTTTGCCGTATCGCCGGTGGTTGCCGGTCTGGTGTATCTGCTGTTCTACGGCTCTAACGGCCCGCTGGGCGGCTGGCTGGATGAACATAATCTGCAAATCATGTTCTCCTGGCCGGGAATGGTGCTGGTCACCATCTTTGTGACGTGTCCGTTTGTGGTGCGCGAGCTGGTGCCGGTGATGTTAAGCCAGGGCAGCCAGGAAGACGAAGCGGCGATTTTGCTTGGCGCGTCTGGCTGGCAGATGTTCCGTCGCGTTACATTACCGAATATTCGCTGGGCGCTGCTTTACGGCGTGGTGCTGACCAACGCCCGCGCGATTGGCGAGTTTGGCGCGGTGTCGGTGGTTTCCGGCTCGATTCGTGGCGAAACACTTTCGCTGCCGTTACAGATTGAATTGCTGGAGCAGGACTACAACACCGTCGGCTCCTTTACCGCCGCCGCGCTGTTGACGCTGATGGCGATTATCACCCTGTTTTTAAAGAGTATGTTGCAGTGGCGTCTGGAGAATCAGGAAAAACGCGCGCAGCAGGAGGAGCATCATGAGCATTGAGATTGCCAATATTAAGAAGTCTTTTGGTCGCACCCAGGTGCTGAACGATATCTCACTGGATATTCCTTCTGGTCAGATGGTCGCGTTGCTGGGGCCCTCCGGCTCCGGGAAAACCACGCTGCTGCGGATTATCGCCGGGCTGGAGCATCAAACCAGCGGGCATATCCGTTTCCACGGTACCGACGTCAGCCGCCTGCATGCGCGCGACCGTAAAGTCGGTTTCGTGTTCCAGCATTACGCGCTGTTCCGCCATATGACGGTATTCGACAATATCGCTTTTGGCCTGACGGTGCTGCCGCGTCGCGAGCGCCCGAATGCCGCGGCGATCAAAGCGAAAGTGACAAAATTGCTGGAAATGGTCCAGCTTGCCCATCTGGCGGATCGTTATCCGGCGCAGCTTTCCGGCGGCCAGAAACAGCGTGTAGCGCTGGCGCGTGCGCTTGCTGTAGAACCGCAAATTCTGCTGCTTGATGAACCGTTTGGCGCGTTGGATGCGCAGGTGCGTAAAGAGCTGCGTCGCTGGCTGCGTCAACTCCATGAAGAACTAAAATTCACCAGCGTTTTTGTGACCCACGATCAGGAAGAAGCGACCGAAGTAGCTGATCGTGTAGTTGTGATGAGCCAGGGCAATATTGAACAGGCTGACGCGCCGGATCAGGTATGGCGCGAACCGGCGACCCGTTTTGTGCTCGAATTTATGGGCGAAGTGAACCGCCTGCAGGGAACCATTCGCGGCGGGCAGTTCCATGTTGGCGCACATCGCTGGCCGCTGGGCTACACACCTGCGTATCAGGGGCCGGTGGATCTCTTCCTGCGCCCGTGGGAAGTGGATATCAGCCGCCGTACCAGCCTCGATTCGCCGCTGCCGGTACAGGTACTGGAAGCCAGCCCGAAAGGTCACTACACCCAATTAGTGGTGCAGCCGCTGGGGTGGTACAACGAACCGCTGACGGTCGTGATGCATGGCGACGATGCCCCGCAGCGTGGCGAGCGTTTATTCGTTGGTCTGCAACATGCGCGGCTGTATAACGGCGACGAGCGTATCGAAACCCGAGATGAGGAACTTGCTCTCGCACAAAGCGCCTGATAGGTTGAGTGAATGTTAAACGCCCGGAGGCGCTTCCCGCGATCCGGGTTTTTTAATGGCAAGGTTTGTAACCTGTAGGCCTGATAAGACGCGCAAGCGTCGCATCAGGCGACACCACGTATGGACAGAGATCGTGAGTACATTAGAACAAACAATAGGCAATACGCCTCTGGTGAAGTTGCAGCGAATGGGGCCGAATAACGGCAGTGAAGTGTGGTTAAAACTGGAAGGCAATAACCCGGCAGGTTCGGTGAAAGATCGTGCTGCGCTTTGGATGATCGTCGAGGCGGAAAAGCGCGGGGAAATTAAACCGGGTGATGTGTTAATCGAAGCCACCAGTGGTAACACCGGCATTGCGCTGGCAATGATTGCCGCGCTTAAAGGCTATCGCATGAAATTGCTGATGCCCGACAACATGAGTCAGGAACGCCGTGCGGCGATGCGTGCTTATGGTGCGGAACTGATTCTTGTCACCAAAGAGCAGGGCATGGAAGGTGCGCGCGATCTGGCGCTGGAGATGGCGAATCGTGGTGAAGGAAAGCTGCTCGATCAGTTCAACAATCCCGATAACCCTTACGCCCATTACACCACTACCGGGCCGGAAATCTGGCAGCAGACTGGCGGGCGCATTACCCATTTTGTCTCCAGCATGGGAACAACCGGCACTATCACCGGCGTTTCACGCTTTATGCGCGAACAATCCAAACCGGTGACCATTGTTGGCCTGCAGCCGGAAGAGGGCAGTAGCATTCCCGGCATTCGCCGCTGGCCTGCGGAATATCTGCCGGGGATTTTCAACGCTTCTCTGGTGGATGAGGTGCTGGATATTCATCAGCGCGATGCGGAAAACACCATGCGCGAACTGGCGGTGCGGGAAGGAATATTCTGTGGCGTCAGCTCCGGCGGCGCGGTTGCCGGAGCACTGCGGGTGGCAAAAGCTAACCCTGGTGCGGTGGTGGTAGCGATCATCTGCGATCGTGGCGATCGCTACCTTTCCACCGGGGTGTTTGGGGAAGAGCATTTTAGTCAGGGGGCGGGGATTTAAGATTATTGCGCAGGCACCGTTTTATCCGTCTGCGCAATTAGCGCATGTAAAAAAGGCTGTGCGTTCTCATCGCTTTTACCGGGCATCTTCACAATATACGGCTTCCCGGTAATCGATGACGACGAAGCAACCTTATCAATAAACTGCTCGGCAGTGTCAATGCGGTTTCGGGTATTGCCCAGCTTCAGACGCAGATGAGAAACCGCTTCATCGCAGGTATGTTCATCACCGTTGCGCACAAATATCAAATCCTTTTTCTGTGCTAATCCCTCCAGCATGGCGTTGATGCGGGCTTCTTCATGGGCAGTTAACTTCGCGTAAGCGGGGAGTGTCATTAGTAGTGTAATGACCAGACAAATGATTTTCTTCACTGAATTACCTTATCCTTGTTTTGTAATAGCCGATTTGACTGCCAGAATCAGGTAAAGTTTCGGTTGGAATACGATGAGGATCATCGGCAAGGAGAAAAAATTAAATGAGTAGTTTGTTGTTGTTTAACGATAAGAGCAGGGCACTGCAGGCGGATATCGTCGCCGTGCAGTCGCAGGTAGTGTACGGCAGCGTAGGCAACAGCATTGCCGTGCCTGCTATCAAACAGAACGGCCTGAATGTCTTTGCCGTGCCGACGGTATTGCTGAGCAATACGCCGCATTATGACACTTTCTACGGTGGTGCGATTCCGGACGAATGGTTTAGCGGCTATTTGCGTGCGCTTCAGGAGCGTGATGCGCTGCGCCAACTTCGTGCTGTAACCACGGGCTATATGGGAACGGCATCGCAAATCAAAATCCTTGCCGAGTGGCTGACTGCGCTACGCAAAGACCATCCTGACCTATTGATCATGGTCGATCCGGTGATTGGCGATATTGACAGCGGAATTTATGTCAAACCTGACCTTCCCGAAGCGTATCGACAATATTTACTGCCGCTGGCGCAGGGAATTACCCCCAATATCTTTGAGTTGGAAATCCTGACCGGTAAAAATTGCCGCGATCTCGACAGTGCCATTGCTGCCGCAAAAAGTCTGCTTTCAGACACATTAAAATGGGTGGTGATTACCAGCGCCTCCGGTAATGAAGAAAATCAGGAGATGCAGGTTGTGGTGGTCACTGCCGACAGCGTGAATGTCATTTCCCATTCACGGGTAAAAACCGACCTGAAAGGGACTGGCGACCTGTTTTGTGCTCAGCTTATCAGTGGTTTGCTGAAAGGGAAGGCATTAAACGATGCGGTGCACCGCGCGGGGTTGCGCGTACTGGAAGTGATGCGCTACACCCAGCAGCATGAGAGCGATGAATTGATTTTGCCGCCGCTGGCGGAAGCATAAAAAAATGGCGCCGATGGGCGCCATTTTTCACTGCGGCAAGAATTACTTCTTGATGCGGATAACCGGGGTTTCACCCACAGTCACGCTACCGGACAGTTTGATCAGTTCTTTGATTTCGTCCATGTTGGAGATAACAACCGGAGTCAGGGTAGACTTGGCTTTCTCTTCCAGCAGCGGCAGATCAAATTCAATGACAGTATCGCCAACTTTCACGCGCTGACCTTCTTCAGCAATACGCTTGAAGCCTTCGCCTTTCAGTTCAACGGTGTCGATACCGAAGTGGACGAACAGTTCAACGCCGCTATCAGATTCGATAGAGAATGCGTGGTTGGTTTCAAAGATTTTACCAATGGTGCCGTCTACAGGCGCGACCATTTTGTTACCCGTTGGTTTGATAGCAATACCATCACCAACGATTTTTTCCGCAAAAACGACATCCGGCACGTCTTCGATATTGACGATCTCGCCAGAGAGCGGAGCAATGATCTCAATAGTTCCGGTATCCTTCTTGTCGTCGGAAACCAGAGATTTCAGTTTATCGAACAAACCCATGATCTTCTCCTAAGCAGTAAATTGGGCCGCATCTCGTGGATTAGCAGATTGTTTTTTCTTCAATGAACTTGTTAACCAGCGTCATTAACTCGTCCGTTGTCGGTTGAGCAAGAGCCTGCTCTGCTAACACCTTCGCATCTTCGAAGTTCGTGTTACGGATAATCTTCTTAATGCGCGGGATAGAAATGGCGCTCATAGAGAATTCGTCCAGACCCATCCCCAGCAACAGAAGTGTAGCACGTTCATCGCCAGCAAGCTCACCACACATGCCAGTCCATTTGCCTTCAGCATGAGAAGCATCAATAACTTGCTTGATCAAGTTCAGCACGGACGGTGACATTGGCTGGTAAAGGTGTGAAATCATATCATTACCACGGTCAACTGCCAGAGTGTACTGCGTTAAATCATTGGTGCCGATACTAAAGAAATCAACTTCTTTGGCTAAATGACGTGCAATTGTTGCGGCAGCCGGTGTTTCCACCATTACGCCGATTTCAATTGACTCGTCAAACGCTTTACCTTCGTCGCGCAGTTCCTGTTTGTAAATTTCGATCTCTTTGCGCAGTGCACGCACTTCTTCAACAGAGATGATCATCGGGAACATAATGCGCAATTTACCGAAAGCCGAGGCACGCAGGATAGCGCGGAGCTGATCGCGCAGGATCTCTTTACGATCCATCGCGATACGGATAGCGCGCCAGCCGAGGAACGGGTTCTCTTCTTTCGGGAAGTTCATGTATGGCAGCTCTTTGTCGCCGCCGATGTCCATGGTACGAACGATAACCGCCTGCGAGCCACACGCTTCAGCCACTGCTTTGTAAGCAGCAAACTGTTCTTCTTCAGTGGGCAGCGCGTCGCGGTCCATGAACAGGAACTCAGTACGATACAGACCAACGCCTTCAGCGCCGTTACGCTCTGCACCTTCAACGTCACGAACCGTACCAATGTTAGCGCACACTTCTACCTGGTGACCGTCCAGCGTAATAGCTGGCAGATCTTTCAGTTTAGCAAGCTCTGCTTTTTCAGAAGCCACTTGCTCCTGAACAGCGCGCATTTTATCAATAACTTCGTTGGTTGGATTGACGTAAACCTGATTATTTACGGCATCCAGAATCAGATAGTCGTCATTTTTCACCTGAGAGGTGACGCTACCGGTACCCACGATAGCAGGCAGTTCCAGAGAACGCGCCATGATAGAGGTGTGGGAAGTACGGCCACCCGCGTCGGTGATGAAACCCAGCACCTTCTTCAGGTTCAGCTGTGCGGTTTCGGACGGCGTCAGGTCAGCGGCAACCAGAATGACTTCATCCTGAATGGCGCTCAGGTCGATAATCTTCAGGCCCAGGATGTTGCGCAGCAGGCGCTTACCGATATCACGTACGTCAGCCGCACGTTCTTTCAGGTATTCATCATCCAGCTCTTCCAGGGCAGAAGCCTGACCTTCGATAACTTCATGAGCAGCTGCGTCAGCTGTCATGTGTTTATCTTTAATCAGGGCTATGATTTCCTGCTCCAGCTCCTCATCTTCGAGCAGCATAATATGCCCTTCAAAGATGGCTTCTTTTTCTTCACCGAACGTTTCACCAGCTTTCGTTTTGATCGTTTCCAGCTGGGCTGATGCCTTGGCACGACCGCTCAGAAAACGTTCAACTTCCTGATCAACCTGGTCGGCAGAAATTTTTTTCCGGTCAATGACAATTTCGTCTTCTTTCAGAAGCAGAGCTTTACCGAAAGCGATACCCGGGGATGCTAAAATGCCTGAAATCATAACCCTACCTTACTTGTGACTGATTTTTAAAAGAACCCGGGAAATTACTCGAGTTCCGCCATCAGTTTAACCAGATGTTCAACCGCTTTCTGCTCGTCTTCGCCTTCTGCGGAGATAGTCACAACGGTACCTTGAGTCAGGCCCAGAGTCTGCAGTTTAAACAGGCTTTTCGCGCTGGCGCTTTTGCCGTTGGAAGTCACAGTAATTTCAGAAGTGAAGCCCTTAGCTTCTTTTACAAACTGGGCAGCAGGGCGGGTGTGCAGACCGTTCGGAGCGGTAATGGTAACTTCTTGCTGGAACATTGTATTTCCCCAACTTATAGGTTTAGTGTTGTGGAACTAAAGTCTAGCCTGGCGGTTCGACTTTAGCCTGTATTGTTAGCGCCAGTTTTTAACAGACGCGACGCACGAAGAGCGCAATACAGTCCATTGCTGGCGGGTGTTGACCGCTGACGTTTCGTACGTCATTAAACATTATGCCGCTAAAGGAAGAATTGAACCAAATCATAAAATCGATTCAGCTTTGGCTTTTCCTGTAACGATTAATTTCGCGCATCAAAATAATTAGTCTGGTTAAATACCAGTTCCGACAGGCTGAATCAATGCCAGGAGGGGCGAAAGTTTGAAGCAGGCCACAAAAAAGCACCTGAAAAGGTGCTTTTTTACGCATTTTTAACAAGCTGGCATTACTGTTGCAATTCTTTCTCAGTGAAGAGATCGGCAAACAATGCGGTGCTTAAATAACGCTCACCCGATGATGGTAGAATAACCACAATATTCTTGTTGGTAAAGATTTCATCTTCTTGTAGTTTCAACGCCCCGGCAACAGCTGCTCCAGAAGAGATACCTGCAAGAATACCTTCTTCTTCCATTAGACGACGGGCGGTAGAAATGGCTTCTTCATTGGTGATGCCAATGACTTTATCGACCAGCTTGAGATCGAGGTTAGCCGGGATAAAACCAGCGCCAATACCCTGAATTTTATGCGGGCCAGGTTTAATCTCTTCACCTGCCAGCGCCTGGGCGATAACTGGAGAATCGGTTGGCTCAACGGCGACAGAGATAAGATCGGTCTTGCCTTTGGTGCCTTTAATGTAGCGGCTGACGCCAGTCAGCGTACCGCCAGTCCCAACGCCAGCAATAAATACATCAACCTGACCGTCGGTATCTTCCCAGATCTCCGGACCGGTGGTTTTTTCGTGAATTTCAGGGTTTGCCGGATTGCTGAATTGTTGCAGCAGCAGGTATTTCTCTGGATTGCTGGCGACAATTTCTTCTGCTTTTTGGATTGCGCCTTTCATGCCTTTAGCACCTTCGGTCAGCACCAGGTTTGCACCTAACGCTTTCAGCAGCTTGCGGCGTTCAATACTCATGGTTTCTGGCATGGTCAGGGTGAGTTTGTAACCGCGAGCGGCAGCGACATAGGCCAGTGCAATCCCGGTATTACCGCTGGTCGGTTCAACCAGTTCAACGCCTGGTTTCAGCACGCCGCGCTTTTCGGCATCCCAAATCATGTTGGCACCGATACGGCACTTAACGCTGAAGCTGGGGTTACGAGATTCCACCTTTGCCAGAATGCGTCCGTTACCGATGCGATTCAGGCGAACCAGCGGCGTGTGACCGATAGTCAGCGAGTTATCTTCAAAAATCTTACTCATGGCCTGTCCTTAACTGTATGAAATTGGGATACAACAGGTAGCATACCCGCTCAGAGAATATGCGGAAGTAAGGATTTAGCATATCTATATGCAGAAGGGAAATAATGACATGCAAGATGGAATAAGGGGCGGCATAAGCCACCCCTGTTTCACACAAACGGTTTACAAAATAACCGGTAGATTGTTACCGCCACATTGCGTGTTTATCGCGATAGCAATCGACCCACATCGCCGTCGCGCCACAAACGGCAACGGGCATGATGAACAGATTAAGCAGCGGGATCATCGTAAACAGGCTGGTTAAAGCACCAAACTGCATATTGGTGATTTTGCGTGTGCGCAGGGCGGTGCGCATCTCTTTAAACGGCACTTTGTGGTTATCGAAGGGGTAATCGCAATACTGGATGGCTAACATCCAGGCGCTAAACAGGAACCACAGTACCGGCGCGACGGTTTGCCCAATACCAGGGATGAAGTAAAGAATTAGTAATACAATTGCGCGCGGCAGATACCAGGCAAATTTTTGCCATTCGCGTTTCATGATTCGCGGCACATCTTTCATGATACCGAAAATCCCGGTATCTGGCGGTGTAGCGCCAGTCAATCGTGCTTCCAGTTGTTCAGCCAATAAACCGTTAAACGGAGCGGCAATCCAGTTAGCAATCGTGGAGAAGAAATAGCCAAACACTAACAGCACAGAGATGACAGCCAGAGGCCACAACAGATAGCTCAGCCATTGTAACCAGTCCGGAACATAACTCATGAGAGTCGGGATCCAGACATCGAGTTGCGTAAAGAGCCACCAGAATGCGCCCCCCATCAACAAAATATTGACCAGCAGCGGTAAAATAACGAAACGCCGAATCCCAGGTTGCGAGACGAGCTTCCAGCCTTGCGCAAAATAGTAAAAACCGCTGCGTGGGGCAGATGTGAATGATGAAACCATAATCAGGATGAGCTCCTTTTGACCAATCCCAGGAAAATTGTGCGTATTTTACCGGGTAATTGCGCAATGGACAGTTAGGATATGTTCGAAAAAACAGCAAAAAGCACGATTTCATCTATCTTTGTGCTGTGAAAGTTAATAGTGCACTTGCACTTGAGGTAATCGGCAAATACTCTTAGTGAGTAAATGTTTGCCGTGGTGGCAAGGTGTTAGAACAACAGAGAATATAATGATGCAGGATTTGCGTCTGATATTAATCATTGTTGGCGCGATCGCCATAATCGCTTTACTGGTACATGGTTTCTGGACCAGCCGTAAAGAACGATCTTCTATGTTCCGCGATCGGCCATTAAAACGAATGAAGTCAAAACGTGACGACGATTCTTATGACGAGGATGTCGAAGATGATGAGGGCGTTGGTGAGGTTCGTGTTCACCGCGTGAATCATGCCCCGGCTAACGCCCAGGAGCATGAGGCTGCTCGTCCGTCGCCGCAACACCAGTACCAACCGCCTTATGCGTCTGCGCAGCCGCGTCAACCGGTCCAGCAGCCGCCTGAAGCGCAGGTACCGCCGCAACATGCTCCGCGTCCAGCGCAGCCGGTGCAGCAACCCGTGCAGCAGCCTGCCTATCAGCCGCAGCCTGAACAGCCGTTGCAGCAGCCAGTTTCGCCACAGGTCGCGCCAGCGCCACAGCCAGTGCATTCAGCACCGCAACCGGCACAACAGGCTTTCCAGCCTGCAGAACCCGTAGCGGCACCACAGCCTGAGCCTGTAGCGGAACCGGCTCCAGTTATGGATAAACCGAAGCGCAAAGAAGCGGTGATTATCATGAACGTCGCGGCGCATCACGGTAGCGAGCTAAACGGTGAACTGCTTCTTAACAGCATTCAACAAGCGGGCTTCATTTTTGGCGATATGAATATTTACCATCGTCATCTTAGCCCGGATGGCAGCGGCCCGGCGTTATTCAGCCTGGCGAATATGGTGAAACCGGGAACCTTTGATCCTGAAATGAAGGATTTCACTACTCCGGGTGTCACTATCTTTATGCAGGTACCGTCTTACGGTGACGAGCTGCAGAACTTCAAGCTGATGCTGCAATCTGCGCAGCATATTGCCGATGAAGTGGGCGGTGTCGTGCTTGACGATCAGCGCCGTATGATGACTCCGCAGAAATTGCGTGAGTACCAGGACATCATCCGCGAAGTCAAAGACGCCAACGCCTGATACACTTAAGGCAAATTAACTCCTCTTCGAACCCCCGCTTGTCGGGGGTTTTTAGCATTGATGGTGCGATATGGAATCAATCGAACAACAACTGACAGAACTGCGAACGACGCTTCGCCATCATGAATATCTTTATCATGTGATGGATGCGCCGGAAATTCCCGACGCTGAATACGACAGGCTGATGCGCGAACTGCGCGAGCTGGAAACCAAACATCCAGAACTGATTACGCCTGATTCGCCTACCCAACGTGTAGGTGCTGCGCCGCTGGCGGCTTTCAGCCAGATTCGCCATGAAGTGCCAATGCTGTCGCTGGATAACGTTTTTGATGAAGAAAGCTTTCTTGCCTTCAACAAACGAGTGCAGGACCGTCTGAAAAGCAACGAGAAAGTCACCTGGTGCTGTGAGCTGAAGCTGGATGGCCTTGCTGTCAGTATTCTGTATGAAAATGGCGTTTTAGTCAGTGCCGCGACCCGTGGCGATGGCACCACCGGGGAAGATATCACGTCTAACGTGCGTACCATTCGCGCCATTCCACTGAAGCTGCACGGAGAGAATATCCCGGCGCGTCTGGAAGTGCGTGGTGAAGTGTTCCTGCCGCAGGCGGGGTTCGAAAAGATTAACGAAGATGCGCGACGCACGGGCGGGAAAGTGTTTGCTAACCCACGTAATGCGGCAGCTGGTTCACTGCGTCAGCTTGATCCGCGTATTACAGCGAAGCGACCGCTCACTTTTTTCTGCTATGGCGTTGGTGTTCTGGAAGGTGGCGAGCTGCCGGATACTCATCTTGGCCGTTTACTGCAATTTAAAAAGTGGGGGTTGCCGGTCAGCGATCGGGTAACGCTTTGTGAATCGGCGGAAGAAGTGCTGGCGTTCTATCACAAAGTGGAAGAAGACCGCCCGACGCTGGGCTTTGATATCGACGGCGTGGTGATTAAGGTCAACTCACTGGAACAGCAGGAGCAGCTTGGCTTTGTCGCGCGTGCCCCGCGCTGGGCGGTAGCGTTTAAATTCCCGGCGCAGGAGCAGATGACCTTTGTGCGTGACGTCGAGTTTCAGGTTGGGCGTACTGGCGCGATTACGCCTGTTGCGCGTCTGGAACCTGTCCATGTTGCTGGCGTGCTGGTGAGTAACGCAACCTTACACAATGCGGATGAAATCGAACGTCTTGGTTTACGCATTGGCGATAAAGTGGTGATTCGCCGCGCTGGCGACGTGATCCCGCAGGTGGTTAACGTCGTGCTTTCTGAACGCCCGGAAGATACCCGTGAGGTTGTATTCCCGACGCATTGTCCGGTATGTGGTTCTGACGTTGAGCGTGTGGAAGGTGAAGCGGTTGCCCGCTGTACCGGTGGCCTGATTTGCGGTGCGCAGCGTAAAGAGTCGCTGAAACACTTTGTTTCCCGCCGTGCGATGGATGTTGACGGAATGGGCGACAAAATCATCGATCAGCTGGTTGAAAAAGAATATGTCCACACTCCGGCGGATCTGTTCAAACTCACCGCAGGCAAACTGACCGGACTGGAGCGTATGGGGCCAAAATCGGCACAAAACGTGGTTAACGCGCTGGAAAAAGCGAAAGAAACCACCTTTGCTCGCTTCCTCTATGCACTTGGCATCCGTGAAGTCGGCGAGGCCACCGCAGCAGGTTTGGCGGCATATTTCGGCACGCTGGAAGCGCTGGAAGCCGCTTCGATTGAAGAGCTGCAAAAGGTACCTGATGTTGGCATTGTCGTTGCATCCCACGTTCACAACTTCTTTGCCGAAGAAAGCAACCGCAATGTCATCAGCGAGCTGTTGGCGGAAGGTGTTCACTGGCCTGCGCCGATCGTTATCAACGCGGAAGAGATTGACAGCCCGTTTGCTGGTAAAACCGTGGTGCTTACGGGCAGCTTAAGCCAGATGTCGCGTGATGACGCTAAAGCTCGACTGGTCGAACTGGGCGCGAAAGTCGCGGGCAGCGTGTCGAAGAAAACCGATCTGGTGATAGCGGGTGAAGCTGCAGGATCTAAACTGGCGAAGGCGCAGGAACTGGGCATTGAAGTCATCGACGAAGCGGAAATGCTGCGTTTGCTGGGTAGCTGAGATGGAAAAAGAGCAGCTGATTGAAATAGCCAATACGATAATGCCGTTTGGCAAATACAAAGGGCGTCGCTTAATCGACCTGCCGGAGGAGTATCTGCTGTGGTTTGCCCGCAAAGATGAGTTCCCGGCAGGGAAGCTCGGTGAGCTAATGCAAATCACGCTGCTGATTAAAACCGAGGGGCTGACGCAACTGGTCCAGCCCCTGAAGCGTCCGCTTTAAGCTTTATCGGTGCTGCTTTCCTGCTGCGCCTGTAACTGTTCGGTCTGGCGTTTGTATCGACGCGCCAGCACCGCACAGACCATCAATTGGATCTGATGGAAAATCATCAGGGGCAGCACCATCATACCGATCACCGATGTGGGGAACAGAATGTTTGCCATCGGGATGCCATTTGCCAGACTCTTTTTCGAACCACAAAAGACGATAGTAATTTCATCTGCTTTATTGAAGCCCAGTCGGCGTGCCATAAAGACGTTAACTACAATCACGATAGCCAGAAGAACGCAGCTGACCACCACGATAAACAGCAATGATCCCCAGCCAACTTTATGCCAGATACCATTAACGACGGCTTCGCTGAACGCTGTATAAACCACTAACAGAATGGACGTCTGGTCAGTTTTCGCAATCCATTTTTTATTGCGCGACACCCAGTCACCAATCCACGGCCGGGAAAGATGCCCCAACACAAACGGCAGCAGCAGTTGCAGCATAATTTTACCGACTTGCTCAAGGCTGCCCCCTGCACCGTGAACATTCATCACCAGACCAACCAGCAATGGTGAAAGGAAAATCCCCAGCAGGCTGGATGCTGACGCAGAACAAACCGCCGCCGCGACGTTACCGCCCGCCATTGACGTGAAGGCGATTGCAGACTGCACGGTAGCCGGGAGAATGCACAAGTAGAGAAAACCGGAGTAGAGCATCGGGTCGACATTTACCGGTTTCCACCAGGCAAACAGTACACCCAGAATCGGAAACAGCACGAAGGTGCTGCACATTACCCACAAATGCAGTCGCCAGTGACCACCGCCAGCAATAATCGCCTCACGCGACAACTTCGCGCCGTGCATAAAGAACAGCAGGGCAATAGCTGCGGTGGTCAGATTTTCAAAGAAGGGGACGAAATCGCCTCTGGCCGGAAAGAAAGAGGCCAGCAACACCACCGTGATCAGGGTTAAGGTGAAAGGATCGAGGATACGAAAAAGTTTCATAAAGACTCCAGATGATCGATGGTTCTATTGTGCTTCTTCCAGTTTGAGAAATAAAATTGATTTATTGCATCCATTCATGAAGAAAACAGATGAATTATTCTTTAAAACAATTAAAGGTTTTCGTCACAGTAGCGCAGGAGAAAAGTTTTAGTCGTGCAGGAGAGCGTATCGGCCTGAGCCAGTCGGCAGTAAGTCACAGTGTGAAGGAGCTGGAAAATCATACTGGTGTTCGCCTGCTGGACAGAACCACGCGTGAAGTGGTGCTTACAGATGCAGGGCAGCAGTTGGCTTTGCGTCTTGAGCGACTGCTGGATGAACTTAACAGCACGTTGCGCGATACCGGGCGTATGGGGCAACAACTGAGCGGAAAAGTTCGGGTCGCTGCCAGCCAGACCATTTCCGCGCATCTTATTCCGCAATGCATTGCTGAAAGCCATCGCCGCTATCCAGATATTCAGTTTGTCCTGCACGATCGTCCGCAGCAGTGGGTGATGGAAAGTATTCGCCAGGGAGATGTCGACTTTGGCATCGTCATCGATCCAGGCCCAGTGGGCGATCTGCAATGTGAAGCGATTCTTTCCGAGCCTTTCTTTCTGCTTTGCCATCGCGATAGCGCTTTGACCGTGGAAGATTATGTACCCTGGCAGGCATTACAGGGAGCGAAATTGGTGTTGCAGGATTACGCGTCAGGCAGCCGACCGCTGATTGACGCAGCGCTGGCGCGCAATGGTATTCAGGCGAATATTGTGCAGGAGATTGGACATCCGGCGACGCTGTTCCCGATGGTAGCCGCAGGCATCGGCATCAGTATTCTTCCCGCACTGGCGCTACCATTGCCTGAAGGTAGCCCGCTGGTGGTAAAGCGCATTACGCCGGTTGTTGAACGCCAGTTGATGCTGGTGCGCAGGAAGAACCGTTCACTTTCCACCGCCGCTGAAGCGTTATGGGACGTGGTACGAGACCAGGGCAATGCGCTAATGGCTGGTCGGGAAGGGGATCCGTTGTATCAGATATAGATATCGATATGAGTCGTATTTTCAACAGGATTTAGAAGGGATACATTCAGAGACAAACGCTGCTCTTTCTCCTGCGCCTTTTCTGCCTGCTGTCTCTGCAACTGCGCCAGTTGTGTTTCCAGTAGGGTGATTTGCTGTTGAATCAATTCGGCCTGTTTTTGCTTGTCTTCAGCACTGCCGCTAGTATCTACAATCTCTTTAATTTGTTGAGTGAGTTTGATGATTTGCTGACTTATCCGCGCGATTTGTGAAGCAACATCGCTACCTTGTGATGCCCTGTTACTACTCTGTGTTTGTATGGAAGGAATTGAAGTTGAAGAGATAGTGGCCATTGTTCAGTCCTCGTCACTGTACGAGGTAATATCGGTAGAAGAACAAGGAACTTGAGAAGAAAAATCAATCATACAAATCGCAGATAGCAAAAAAGCGCCTTTAGGGCGCTTTTTTACATTGGTGGGTCGTGCAGGATTCGAACCTGCGACCAATTGATTAAAAGTCAACTGCTCTACCAACTGAGCTAACGACCCGAAGTGGTGGGTGATGACGGGATCGAACCGCCGACCCCCTCCTTGTAAGGGAGGTGCTCTCCCAGCTGAGCTAATCACCCACTTCGGTACTTCACATTTTTACAAGAAATTTAGCTGGTGAGAAAGTGGTGGGTGATGACGGGATCGAACCGCCGACCCCCTCCTTGTAAGGGAGGTGCTCTCCCAGCTGAGCTAATCACCCACTTCTCAATTTCTTGCTACACGGCGGAGACTACATAAAGCAGTTGGTGGGTGATGACGGGATCGAACCGCCGACCCCCTCCTTGTAAGGGAGGTGCTCTCCCAGCTGAGCTAATCACCCCCGCTGTGTGGAGTCGCATTATAGGGAGAGTTCAAAATGAGTCAACGCATTTTCTAAAGAAATTGTTCGTTCGTCGTAAATTTAAGCAAGATGATCGCAAAACAGACCGTGTTGCGCAATTTGTCAACGAAAACAATAATGCGTAAGGTTGCAACCCGAACTACATTGAGGAATCAGGCGGGAGTGATAGAATATCGCCCACTCAATTTTTCCAGGATTTGCCGGTTGTCGGCATCTTTCTAAACGTAAGGCCATTTCATGAAAATCAAAACTCGCTTCGCGCCAAGCCCAACAGGCTATCTGCACGTTGGCGGCGCGCGTACTGCTCTTTACTCCTGGCTTTTTGCACGTAATCACGGCGGTGAGTTCGTGCTGCGTATTGAAGACACCGATCTTGAGCGTTCCACGCCGGAAGCTATCGAAGCCATTATGGATGGCATGAACTGGCTGAGCCTGGAGTGGGATGAAGGTCCGTACTTCCAGACCAAACGTTTTGATCGCTACAACGCGGTGATCGATCAGATGCTGGAAGAGGGCACTGCTTATAAATGCTATTGCTCTAAAGAGCGCCTGGAAGCGCTGCGCGAAGAGCAAATGGCGAAAGGTGAGAAGCCGCGTTATGACGGTCGCTGCCGCCACAGTCATGAGCATCACGCTGATGATGAGCCGTGTGTCGTACGTTTTGCTAACCCGCAGGAAGGTTCTGTTGTTTTTGACGATCAGATCCGTGGTCCGATCGAGTTCAGCAACCAGGAACTGGACGATCTTATTATCCGCCGTACCGATGGTTCCCCAACCTATAACTTCTGTGTGGTTGTCGATGACTGGGATATGGAAATCACCCACGTTATCCGTGGCGAAGACCATATCAACAACACGCCACGCCAGATCAATATTCTTAAAGCCCTGAAAGCGCCGGTACCGGTTTACGCGCACGTTTCTATGATCAACGGCGATGACGGCAAAAAACTGTCCAAACGTCACGGGGCAGTCAGCGTAATGCAGTATCGTGATGACGGTTATTTGCCAGAAGCACTGCTGAACTATCTGGTGCGTCTGGGCTGGTCCCACGGCGATCAGGAAATCTTCACTCGTGAAGAGATGATCAAATACTTCACTTTGAATGCCGTCAGCAAATCTGCCAGTGCGTTCAACACCGACAAGCTGCTGTGGCTGAACCATCACTACATTAACGCGCTGCCGCCGGAGTATGTTGCTACTCACTTACAGTGGCACATTGAGCAGGAAAATATCGATACCCGTAACGGCCCGCAGCTGGCTGATCTGGTGAAACTGCTGGGCGAACGCTGCAAGACGCTGAAAGAGATGGCACAGAGCTGCCGTTATTTCTACGAAGATTTTGCTGAGTTCGATGCCGATGCGGCGAAAAAACATCTGCGTCCGGTAGCGCGTCAGCCGCTGGAAGTGGTTCGTGACAAACTGGCCGCGATTACTGACTGGACCGCTGAAAACGTTCATCACGCTATTCAGGCGACGGCGGATGAGCTGGAAGTGGGTATGGGTAAAGTTGGTATGCCGCTGCGTGTCGCCGTAACCGGTGCGGGGCAGTCTCCAGCACTGGATGTTACCGTTCACGCAATCGGTAAGACCCGCAGTATCGAGCGTATCAACAAAGCGCTGGCTTTTATTGCGGAACGCGAAAATCAGCAGTAATTAGCGCATAAAAGATAAACGGCAGGAGAGATACCCCTGCCGTTTTTTATTTATCCGGTGCGCCGTAAAACCCCGTCCTTCAGGGCGGGGATATAAGGCGCGGTTTTCCACCTGACCAGGTGTTTGCTGTTGTTCAATGTATTGGCGGATGACGGATATTGGCGCACCTCCGCAGCTACTGGCAAAATAGCCAGGACTCCACAAAACGCCTTTGTAGTAATACCTGACTGCAATATCTGGTCGATCTCGTCGCAGTAACCTACCCGATACGCCTTTGAGGCTGTTTACCAGACTGGATATCGCCAGTTTGGGAGGATAGTTAATTAACAAATGGACGTGATCTGGTTCGCCATCCATTTCAACCAGTTCAGCTTCAAAATCAGCACATACATTTGAAAAGTAAGTGCGTAGTTTTTCTGTCGCGTCATAGTCAAAAATCTGACGTCGGTATCTGGTGACAAAGACCAGATGAACATGCATCAGGAAAACACAATGCCTTCCCCGTCGGATATCGGTTTCTTTATTCATAGACCAAAGTATCATTTGGCCTGTGAAACGACTACAGGCATTTAAATTCCAGTTAAGACCCGCTGGTCAACAGGAGCGTGAAATGAGGCGCTTCGCAGGCGCATGTCGTTTCGTTTTCAATCGTGCTCTGGCACGTCAGAATGAGAATCATGAGGCCGGTAATAAATACATCCCTTACGGGAAAATGGCTTCCTGGCTGGTTGAGTGGAAAAATGCCACTGAAACGCAATGGCTTAAAGATTCGCCCTCACAGCCATTGCAACAGTCACTGAAAGACCTTGAGCGGGCTTACAAAAACTTCTTCCGGAAGCGGGCTGCTTTTCCCCGATTCAAAAAGCGGGGACAGAATGATGCATTCCGCTACCCGCAGGGCGTTAAGCTCGATCAGGAAAACAGCCGTATTTTTCTGCCGAAACTTGGCTGGATGCGCTACCGGAACAGCCGTCAGGTCACGGGTGTTGTGAAAAATGTCACTGTCAGCCAGTCCTGCGGTAAGTGGTACATCAGTATTCAGACAGAAAGTGAAGTATCAACTCCGGTTCACCCTTCAGCATCAATGGTCGGACTGGATGCTGGCGTGGCTAAACTCGCCACGCTGTCAGATGGCACAGTCTTTGAGCCTGTAAACAGTTTTCAGAAAAACCAGAAGAAGCTGGCGAGACTTCAGCGACAGTTAAGCCGCAAGGTCAAATTCAGCAATAACTGGCAGAAGCAGAAACGCAAAATACAGCGACTGCATTCCTGTACCGCAAATATCCGCAGAGACTACCTTCACAAAGTCACAACGACCGTCAGCAAAAACCACGCAATGATAGTCATTGAGGATTTGAAGGTCAGCAACATGTCAAAGTCAGCAGCGGGTACGGTCAGCCAGCCGGGGCGCAATGTCCGGGCAAAATCAGGTTTAAACCGTTCGATACTGGATCAGGGCTGGTATGAAATGCGCCGCCAGCTTGAGTACAAGCAGCTCTGGCGAGGCGGTCAGGTGCTTGCTGTTCCGCCAGCGTACACAAGCCAGCGTTGCGCGTGCTGTGGTCATACAGCGAAAGAAAATCGCCTGTCACAAAGTAAATTCAGATGCCAGGTATGTGGATATACAGCGAACGCCGATGTAAACGGCGCTCGTAACATTTTAGCGGCGGGGCACGCCGTTCTTGCCTGTGGAGAGATGGTGCAGTCAGGCCACTCGTTGAAGCAGGAACCCACCGAAATGATTCAGGCGACAGCCTGAACGTAGCAGGGATCCTCGTCATTCAGGGCGTGGAGGATGTCAAGCTGATTCATCTATGTCGAGACGAGCAAGGAAATTACGAATTCCTTCGCGTGACAAAAATTGCGCAACTTTTTCCTGCTCACTGTGAGTCATGTTGTCTATTGCGCTTATGATTTGCCGATAAGCAGGAGTGCGAATCCCCGGTGCGTATTCGGCAAGGGGTTCTTCGGCTTCCAGAAGCATCGGTGTGTTATGGAAGGCTGGCGTGTTCTGAATAAACTCGCAAACTTGCGTATCGACCAGAATAAGTCTGGCACGACCGCCTTTCACGCCGGGAAATTTTTCCGTTTTCCAGCCTTTTTCTCTGATCCAACGGTTAACAGTTTGTTTAGCCACACCGAGGCATTCAGCCAGTTCTTCGGTGGTCATTTTATTGCGTAATCTTTTCATATTATTTGCTATCGCGAATCCCTAAGCGTTGTAACAATCCGATAATCCCTTCCCGCAGAAGCAAGGATGTAAACTGTTTTTGTTCAACTGGCGTCATCTCTTTCACCAGTGTCACCAGCAATACTTCAAGCGGCGCATCACCAGAAAGGGCAGGCGCTTCTCCCTGACCTTCTGGACGTTCAGCATTACGAATATATTCACGAACCTGTTCATTGACGTGAACCAGTCGGGCTTTGCCACCCTGGACGCCTGGTTTTGGTGACGTCGTCCAGCCTTCCTTGCGTACCCATTTATTAATGGTCTGGCGGCTATAGCCGGTCAGTCTGGCAAGTTCATCTGGCGTCATCCTCTCCTTGAACATAACAATTCCCTGAATGTATGTGGGTCTATTAGTAGTTCATTTTATAACACCACTTTACAGGAAACCGTGACATGAATAACTACTGAATGCGAGCGGTTTTCCAAAATTGTTCATTTGCCTGATTTTTCAGCGATTGAAACTACACGCTGCAATTTGCCGTTGACACATTCGGGCGGAATTCATATGATGCCGCCCGTCAACTCGACAAGCTTTACGTGACGGGGCTATAGCTCAGCTGGGAGAGCGCTTGCATGGCATGCAAGAGGTCAGCGGTTCGATCCCGCTTAGCTCCACCAAATTTTGCACCCAGCAAATTTGGTACGTAAACGCATCGTGGGGCTATAGCTCAGCTGGGAGAGCGCTTGCATGGCATGCAAGAGGTCAGCGGTTCGATCCCGCTTAGCTCCACCAA
>NZ_JAYQWM010000035.1:0-45025 GCF_036662595.1 Escherichia sp. Lx600-2
CTGATAGAAACAGAAGCCACTGGAGCACCTCAAAAACACCATCATACACTAAATCAGTAAGTTGGCAGCATCACCTGATAATTCAAACTATCACATAAATAAGATTTATATATAATTTATATTATTCAGGCAATGAATTACTTTTGCAAGCCATCAAATTCTCTTATGTTATTAATGAGTTATTCTGATTTGTTAAGCAGTTTTATCAGGCTTGAAATGGCGTTCCGCCCCGACTGTCGAATCGTCGGGGCTGATTTTTTCTTATTATTGCAGCAGAAACTTCTCGAGGAACTGGCGGGTGCGAGGCTGCTCGGGATCGGCAAATAACGCTTTTGCGGCCCCCTGCTCGACTATCCGCCCCTGGTCCATAAAAATCGCCCGGTCCGCAACATCCCGGGCAAAGCTCATTTCGTGTGTCACAATCACCATCGTGCGCTTTTCCTGCGCCAGCTGACGGATGGTGTTCAGGACTTCGCCCACCAGCTCTGGATCCAGCGCCGACGTTGGCTCGTCAAACAAAATCACTTCAGGACGCATTGCCAGAGCACGCGCAATCGCAACACGCTGCTGTTGACCGCCAGACAAACGACGTGGATAGCTGGTTTCTTTACCGGCCAGCCCAACTTTTGCCAGTAGCTCGCGAGCGCGCGCCGTAGCCTCTTCTTTTGGTTCGCCTTTGACGATCACCGGCCCTTCAATAATGTTCTCCAGCACCGTACGATGCGGAAACAAATTAAAGTTCTGGAAGACAAACCCGACGTGCTGACGCAACTGGCGAATCAGCGATTTTTGCTGACTTAATGAACGTGCAGTATCAATAGTGATATCGCCAACGGTGATCGTTCCCGCTTCCGGTTGTTCCAGCAGATTTATGCTGCGTAGCAACGTGGTTTTGCCGGAACCACTCGGACCGATAATTGCCACCACTTCGCCAGGCTTTACCTCGAGGTCGATACCGTGCAGCACCGTCTGACCGTGAAATTTTTTCACCAGGTTCTTAACTTCAATGGCACTCATTTTGGTTCTCTCTCCTGGCGATTAAGTTGATTCTCAAAATGGTTCTGCAACGTTGATAATACTGTCGCCATGATCCAGTAGATGAGCGAAGCCGCCAGATACATGGTGAACACCTCCAGCGTGCGCGAGGTAATCAACTGCGCCTGACGGAACAGCTCCGGCACCTGGATTGTCGCGGCCAGCGACGTATCTTTTACCAGACTGATAAAGCTGTTCGACAGCGGCGGCAACGCCACACGCGCCGCCTGTGGCAAAATCGCGCGACGCATGGTCTGCCACGGCGTCATACCAATACTGGCTGCCGCTTCCCACTGACCTTTATCAATAGAAGAAATGGCGGCGCGCAGCGTTTCGGCAGCATAGGCGGCAGTGTTCAGCGACAGACCAATCATTGCTGACGGAATGGGATCTAATTCGATACCAAACTGCGGCAGGCCGTAATAGATCATAAACAGTTGTGCGATGAGCGGCGTACCACGAAAAATAGAGATATAAAAACGCGCCAGCCAGCGCACGGGCCAGATTGGCGACAGGCGCATCAGCGCGAGAATAAACCCGAGCAGTAAGCCAAAAAACATGCCGCCGATACTGAGTTGCAGCGTATACCCAGCCCCTTTCAGCAGGAACGGCAAGGAATCAATAACCAGTTGTATACTTTCTTGCATGAGCGTTCCCGGAGCTAAACGTGGGGATGATAGGCGAACAGCGCAGGCGCACCGCCGGTATGAATAAACAGAATCGGCCCTTCATCTTTGAAGCGTTTCTGACTGATACCGTCAATCAGACCCGCCATCGCTTTTCCGGTATACACAGGATCAAGCAGAATGCCTTCCAGCCGCGCCAGCAATTTCACTGCTTCCATGCCTTCGTCGTTCGGCACGCCGTAGCCAGGTGCAAAATAGTCATCCCAGAGTAAAATTTCCGCTGATGCGGTCAGCTCCAGTTCTTTCGCAATCGCCTGTTGTAGGTTAACCACTTTCGGCAATTGATCGGCAACGGAACGCGACACGGTCACGCCAATCAGTTCGCTTTCAGGCATCAGGTGTTCCAGCCCAACAGCCAGTCCGGCGTGAGTTCCGGCACTGCCCGATGCGACTACCACCGACGAAATATTAACCGCCCCTTCACACTGTTGCGCGATTTCCAGCGCACTCTCCACATAACCTAGCGCGCCAAGAGCATTAGAACCGCCAACCGGAATGACATACGGGCGAAAGCCTTGTGCTTCGACTCGCGTCGCCAGCTCTTCCAGTTGGGCATTGGGATCGGTCAGTGCTTCGCACATTTCAATCTGGGTATTGAACAGATCCAGCAACAAGCGATTGCCGTTGGTTAAATAGTTTTCTGCGGTTGTGCCAATAGGATTTTCCAGCAGCGCCACACAGTGCAGACCGAGTTTCGCCGCAACTGCGGCAGTCTGCCGCACATGGTTAGACTGGATCGCCCCGGCAGTAATCAGCGTATCGGCACCTTCGCGCAGAGCATCTGCCGCGAGAAATTCTAGCTTACGTAATTTATTGCCGCCCATTGCCATGGGGGTGACGTCATCCCGTTTGATGAAAATTTCCCGTCCTAGATAATCAGAAAAGCGCGGCAGATATTCGAGCGGCGTTGGCGCGCCGATAAACTCCAACCGTGGAAAACGGGTTAAATTATGCAGTGGCATAACAGCCTCCGATGTGTGTTGTTGTGATTTTCTTATTATGCACGCTGAAAACGCGTAAATAAAAAAGCGCTAGTGAAAGCGCCCTTTTTTGTCATTATGCTGATTATTTGGTCACATCAGCACCAAACCATTTTTCGGAAAGGGCTTGCAAAGTGCCGTCTTTTTGCATTTCCGCAATTGCATCATTCACTGCTTTCAGCAGGTCTTCATTTCCTTTACGCAGCGCCACGCCAGACTCCTGACGGGAGAATGCTTCACCGGTTACTGCCAGCGTATCGTTGGTTTTCTTCACCAGATCCAGCGCCGCCAGACGATCAACGAGGATCGCATCGATACGGCCTACGCGCAGATCCTGATATTTGGTCGGGTCATCATCATAGGTACGCACATCGACACCCTGAACATTCTGCCGCAGCCACTCTTCATAGTTGGTGCCCAGACCGACACCCACTTTTTTGCCTTTCAGATCAGCAGCCGTTTTAATGGTGCCTTCGTTACCTTTTTTCACCAGCGCCTGAATACCAGAAATGGTGTACGGGATTGAGAAATCGTATTTTTTCTTGCGCTCATCAGAAATGGTGACCTGATTAATCACCACATCAATACGTTTAGAGTCCAGCGACGCCAGCATACCGTCCCATTTGGTCGGTTTTAGGGACGCCTCAACGCCAAGATGTTTTGCCAGCTGTTGGGCAAATTCCACTTCAAAACCGGTTAATTTGCCGTCATCCCCCTGAAAACTGAACGGCGGATAAGTTCCTTCCAGACCTACCAGCAGCGTGCCGCGCTCTTTAACTTTATTAAGCAGACCTTCATCTGCAAAACTTTTAACGCTCATGCCCGCAACCAGCGCCACGGCCATCACACCCATCAATGCCTGACGTCCCAGATGTGCTAATTTCATATTCACCCCGAATGTTGTTATGTCTGTTTGCAGTGTAGAGCCATTGTTTGTAAACACAAAAACAACTCCGCTACATCTTATTCTTATTTAATATATATCAGAAGCAGGCAGGCTGGAGGATTTCTGCACAAGTCCGGTACACGTTTGACGCTGATAGTGTTGATACTTCCGTAACGCAATGCGGTAATTGTTGGTGCTGGTGGTGGGCAGCCACGGGGCGAGGATTTCATCAAGGAAACCGTCCTGCAGCTGTTCGAGGGAAATATTTTGCTCGTGTAGATGATTACCCAAACGGCGCAAACGAACGACATATTCACGCACCGTACCTGGGCTCATTTCAGTTTGCTCAAAAAGAAATTGTTTAAGGCCGATAATATCGAAAAAATCACTCTGCGTTTTGCAATGTAAATCACCGCAAAATCGGCACAATGCCGCCCATGATTTTTGTTCCGTTTGCCAGCCATTTTCATCAAGCAGCGTGTCCAGGCGGGAAATCTCGATTTTATTCACTATTTTGCCGTCGCGAACTAAGGTAATGCGATCGAGTAATTTACGGCAATGCGCGCAATGGGTCTGGCTGTGTTTAAAGTCTTTAAGATAGCGGCTTAATGGCCGTCTTTTCAGGTGCTGCACCATCATTAAGAACTCCTGGTAGTCAAAGTTAAAGTGCGGCATTTACTGACGTTATAACTTACCCAGTTTAGTGCGTAACCGTTTAATAGCCTGGCTGTGTAACTGACTGACCCGCGATTCCCCGACCTCCAGCACCGCGCCAATCTCTTTGAGATTCAGCTCTTCCTGGTAATAGAGGGTTAATACCAGTTTTTCGCGCTCCGGCAACGTTTCGATGGCTTCCATCACCCGCTGGCGCAGATTACTGTCCAGTAGTTGTTGTAGCGGGTTTTCTCGCTGATGATCATCAGTAACCAGTTCGATGCTATCGCCGTGCTCTTCGCGCCACTCATCGTAGGAGAAGAGCTGGCTGTTATTGGTGTCGAGCAACATTTGGCGATAATCGGCAATATCGATCCCTAAACGTTCCGCTACCTCAGTTTCCGTGGCGTTGCGGCCAAGTTCCTGCTCCAGTTGCCCTATTGCCTGTGCCACTTCACGCGCGTTGCGTCGCACGCTGCGCGGCACCCAGTCACGGCTGCGAAGTTCATCCAGCATAGCGCCACGGATACGCTGCACTGCGTAAGTTGTAAATGCCGTTCCTTGTAGGGCGTCATAGCGTTCGACGGCATTAAGTAACCCAATGCCGCCCGCCTGTAGCAGATCGTCAAGTTCCACGCTCGCGGGCAGTCGAACCTGCAGGCGCAATGCTTCGTGACGCACCAGCGGGACATAACGCTGCCACAGCGAGTGTTTATCCATTACACCTTCAGCGGTATAGAGTGAATTCACGATAAACAGCCCTGCGTTATATGAGTTATCGGCATGATTATCCGTTTCTGCAGGGTTTTTAATCGGACGATTAGTGGGTGAAATGAGGGGTTATTTGGGGGTTACCGGTAAATTCCATGCAGAAAAAACCCCGCCGGTGGCGGGGAAGTACGTTGCTGACAAATTACGCTTCATGTTGCCGGATGCGGCGTAAACGCCTTATCCGGCCTACAAAAATGTGTAAATTCAATAAATTGCAATTCACCTTGTAGGCCTGATAAGCGCAGCGCATCAGGCAATTTGGCGTTGCCATCAGTCTCAGTTAATCAGGTTAGGACGATTAACCCTGCAGCAGAGACAGAACCTGCTGCGGTACCTGGTTGGCTTTTGCCAGCACGGAGTTACCGGCCTGCTGGATAATCTGCGCTTTCGACATGTTGGACACTTCGGTCGCATAGTCGGCGTCCTGAATACGGGACTGCGCTTCGGACAGGTTGGTAGTGGTGTTGTTCAGGTTGGTAACCGCGGAATCCAGACGGTTCTGGATAGCACCCAGGGATGAACGGAATTTGTCGATGGAGCTGATAGCTTCATCCAGGGCAGCCAGAGGATCTTTGGTTGCAGTGCCTGCACTGGTGGTTTCAGTGGTCAGTTTGCCTGTAGAGTTAACATAAGCCTGTGCCCCAACAGTAGCTGCAAATTTACCAGTTGCACCTGCGCCATTTGAAGCTACAGTTACTGTACCGGTATCCTTATCGACGTTGTAGTTGATAGTGTAAGATGCGGTTGTGGTGAGCTCTTTGTCTGCATCAGTATAGGTGTCATTCGAATTACCAGCACCATTAGTATTCACACCACCGAAGGACGCCGTTGCAGACTGAATACCTGTATTATACTTAATTGTCGCACCAGTAACTGCTGTGTTAGCCGTTGCAGCACTCTGCACTGTGCTCAGTACAGTATCAGCGCTTACAGTTTTGGTGTAGGTTACGCCAGAAGTTGCCGCTGCACCAAAGTTATAAGTTGTGCCAGACAGCTGGATAGAACCAGTTGTCACTAAGGTACTACCGCTAGCAAACAGATCGGACAATTTCGCTGAAGATGCAATGCCGGCGTTGTTTGTAGATAGGTTACCAGTGGCGTCCAGGTACGCGGCTTTACCACCGATGGTCACATCGCCATTAGCATCTACATCAAACTTCACATCACCAGTACTACGAGTATAAACACCTGATGCAGTAGTGCCAGCCGCTGGTTTCAGAGTATTCGCAAAGTTAACAACATCGCCATCTGCAACTGTTGCTTGAGTGGTGAAGTTCCCTTTAGCCGCATCATAAGTATAGATCGCAGCACTCGAGCCAGTAGTAGTAACTGTATCTCCGGTTTTCAGGCGAGACAGTGCATCGCTAGCGCTGAGTGCTGTATTGTTTGTGGTCACAGCATAAGGACCTGTTCCCGTTGCACCAGCAGCGGTCAGATCGCTGACTGTAGCAGCTTTGTTCGCAATAGTGCCTTTGCCATTAACGTTGAAACCATTCAGCCCCAGCGTATCTGAGTCAATTTTCTTCAGATCAATCGTGATAGTCTGGCCGTCATTCGCACCAACCTGAATTTTCATCGAACCGTCTTTCGCCAGTACGTTCACACCGTTGAACTGGGTTTGACCGGATACGCGGTCAATTTCGTCCAGACGGGATTTGATTTCGTCCTGAATGGAGTCCAGATCCGAATCGGAGTTAGTCCCGGTAGAAGCCTGAACCGTCAGTTCACGGATACGCTGTAAGTTGTTGTTGATTTCGGACAGCGCGCCTTCAGTGGTCTGTGCAACAGAAATACCGTCGTTGGCGTTACGTGCAGCCTGAGTCAGACCTTTAATGTTAGAGGTAAAACGGTTAGCAATCGCCTGACCCGCTGCGTCATCCTTCGCGCTGTTAATACGCAAGCCAGAAGACAGACGCTCGATAGAACTCGACAGCGCAGACTGGTTCTTGTTGATATTATTTTGAGTGATCAGCGAGAGGCTGTTGGTATTAATGACTTGTGCCATGATTCGTTATCCTATATTGCAAGTCGTTGATTACGTATTGGGTTTCCACCCGTCGGCTCAATCGCCGTCAACCCTGTTATAGTCTGTCGTAAAACAACCTTTAGAATTTTTTTCACAAACAGCCATTTTTTGTTAGTCGCCGAAATACTCTTTTCTCTGCCCCTTATTCCCGCTATTAAAAAAACAATTAAACGTAAACTTTGCGCAATTCAGGCCGATAACCCCGGTATTCGTTTTACGTGTCGAAAGATAAAAGGAAATCGCATGGCAAGTATTTCATCGCTGGGAGTCGGGTCAGGTCTGGATTTAAGTTCAATCCTCGATAGCCTCACCGCCGCGCAAAAAGCGACGCTAACCCCTATTTCAAATCAGCAATCGTCGTTTACCGCTAAACTTAGCGCCTACGGTACGCTGAAAAGCGCGCTGACGACTTTCCAGACCGCCAATACTGCATTGTCTAAAGCCGATCTTTTTTCCGCCACCAGCACCACCAGCAGCACCACCGCGTTCAGTGCCACCACCGCGGGTAACGCCATCGCCGGGAAATACACCATCAGCGTCACCCATCTGGCGCAGGCGCAAACCCTGACCACGCGCACCACCAGAGACGATACGAAAACGGCGATCGCCACCAGCGACAGTAAACTCACCATTCAACAAGGCGGCGACAAAGATCCGATTACCATTGATATCAGCGCGGCTAACTCGTCGTTAAGCGGGATCCGTGATGCCATCAACAACGCAAAAGCGGGCGTAAGTGCGAGCATCATTAACGTGGGTAACGGTGAATATCGTCTGTCAGTCACATCAAATGACACCGGCCTTGATAATGCGATGACACTCTCGGTCAGCGGTGATGATGCGCTACAAAGTTTTATGGGCTATGACGCCAGTGCCAGCAGCAACGGCATGGAGGTCTCGGTCGCCGCCCAGAATGCGCAGCTGACGGTCAACAACGTCGCCATTGAGAACAGCAGCAACACCATCAGCGACGCGCTGGAAAACATCACCCTGAACCTGAACGATGTCACCACGGGCAACCAGACGCTAACCATCACTCAGGACACCTCCAAAGCGCAAACGGCGATTAAAGACTGGGTGAATGCCTATAACTCGCTAATAGATACCTTCAGCAGCCTGACCAAATACACCGCCGTAGATGCGGGAGCTGATAGCCAGAGTTCTAGCAATGGCGCACTGCTCGGCGACTCCACGCTGCGGACGATTCAGACGCAGTTGAAGTCGATGCTGAGTAATACCGTCAGTTCTTCCAGCTATAAAACGTTGGCGCAGATTGGTATCACGACCGATCCCAGCGATGGCAAACTGGAACTGGATGCCGACAAACTCACCGCTGCACTGAAAAAAGATGCCAGCGGCGTAGGTGCATTGATTGTTGGCGATGGTAAAAAAACCGGCATCACGACCACCATCGGCAGCAACCTGACCAGTTGGCTTTCGACAACGGGCATTATTAAAGCCGCTACCGATGGCGTTAGTAAGACCCTGAATAAATTAACTAAAGACTACAACGCCGCCAGCGATCGCATTGATGCGCAGGTCGCGCGCTACAAAGAACAATTTACCCAACTGGACGTTTTAATGACCTCGTTAAACAGCACAAGCAGCTACTTAACGCAGCAGTTCGAAAACAACAGTAATTCCAAGTAATCATTATTCATCGGGAGACAGGTCATGTACGCGGCAAAAGGCACCCAGGCCTATGCACAAATTGGCGTCGAAAGCGCCGTAATGAGCGCCAGCCAGCAGCAGCTGGTCACCATGCTATTTGATGGAGTGCTGAGCGCACTGGTTAGAGCGCGCCTGTTTATGCAGGACAACAATCAGCAAGGCAAAGGCGTCTCTTTGTCAAAAGCGATCAACATCATTGAGAACGGACTGCGGGTGAGTCTTGATGAAGAGAGCAAAGACGAATTAACCCAAAACTTGATTGCTCTTTATAGCTATATGGTCAGGCGCTTGCTGCAAGCCAATTTACGCAACGATGTCTCCGCAGTCGAAGAAGTGGAAGCATTAATGCGTAATATTGCCGATGCCTGGAAAGAGTCTTTACTCTCCCCTTCTTTGATTCAGGACCCAGTCTGATGAACCATGCACCGCATTTGTATTTCGCCTGGCAACAACTCGTCGAAAAAAGCCAGCTCATGTTACGCCTGGCAACGGAAGAACAATGGGACGAACTCATCGCCAGCGAAATGGCGTATGTGAATGCGGTGCAGGAGATTGCACATTTGACTGAAGAGGTTGACCCGTCCACCACGATGCAGGAGCAGCTCCGCCCGATGCTGCGCCTGATTCTCGACAACGAAAGCAAGGTAAAGCAGTTATTACAGATTCGAATGGATGAACTGGCGAAACTGGTCGGTCAGTCATCGGTGCAAAAATCGGTGTTAAGTGCCTATGGCGATCAGGGCGGCTTTGTGCTGGCTCCGCAGGATAACCTCTTTTGAATCTGAATGAGTCGATGGCTCGCGAATAATCCGATTACGGCTACGCTTCTAATGTTCCCCTTGAATGGAGTCGAAGAATGCGTAATCCCACGCTGTTACAATGTTTTCACTGGTATTACCCGGAAGGCGGTAAGCTCTGGCCTGAACTGGCCGAGCGCGCCGACGGTTTTAATGATATTGGTATCAATATGGTCTGGTTGCCGCCCGCCTATAAAGGCGCATCGGGCGGGTATTCGGTCGGCTACGACTCCTATGATTTATTTGATTTAGGCGAGTTTGATCAGAAAGGCAGCATCCCTACTAAATATGGCGATAAAGCACAACTGCTGGCCGCCATTGACGCCCTGAAACGTAATGACATTGCGGTGCTGTTGGACGTGGTAGTCAACCACAAAATGGGCGCGGATGAAAAAGAAGCTATTCGCGTGCAGCGTGTAAATGCTGACGACCGTACGCAAATTGATGAAGAAATCATTGAGTGCGAAGGCTGGACGCGTTACACCTTCCCCGCCCGTGCCGGGCAATACTCACAGTTTATCTGGGATTTCAAATGTTTTAGCGGTATCGACCATATCGAAAACCCTGATGAAGATGGCATATTTAAAATTGTTAACGACTACACCGGCGAAGGCTGGAACGATCAGGTTGATGATGAATTAGGTAATTTCGATTATCTGATGGGCGAGAATATCGATTTTCGCAATCATGCCGTGACGGAAGAGATTAAATACTGGGCGCGCTGGGTGATGGAACAAACGCAATGCGACGGTTTTCGTCTTGATGCGGTCAAACATATTCCAGCTTGGTTTTATAAAGAGTGGATCGAACACGTACAGGAAGTTGCGCCAAAGCCGCTGTTTATTGTGGCGGAGTACTGGTCGCATGAAGTTGATAAACTGCAAACGTATATTGATCAGGTGGAAGGCAAAACCATGCTGTTCGATGCACCGCTGCAGATGAAATTCCATGAAGCATCGCGCATGGGGCGCGACTACGACATGACGCAGATTTTCACGGGTACATTAGTGGAAGCCGATCCTTTCCACGCCGTGACGCTCGTTGCCAACCACGACACCCAACCGTTGCAAGCCCTCGAAGCGCCGGTCGAACCGTGGTTTAAACCGCTGGCGTATGCCTTAATTTTGTTGCGGGAAAATGGCGTTCCTTCGGTATTCTATCCGGACCTCTACGGTGCGCATTACGAAGATGTCGGTGGTGACGGGCAAACCTATCCGATAGATATGCCAATAATCGAACAGCTTGATGAGTTAATTCTCGCCCGTCAGCGTTTCGCCCACGGTGTACAGACGTTATTTTTCGACCATCCGAACTGCATTGCCTTTAGCCGCAGTGGCACCGACGAATATCCCGGCTGCGTGGTGGTCATGTCGAATGGGGATGATGGCGAAAAAACCATTCATCTGGGAGAGAATTACGGCAATAAAACCTGGCGTGATTTTCTGGGGAACCGGCAAGAGAGCGTAATAACCGACGAAAACGGCGAAGCGACCTTCTTTTGCAACGGCGGTAGCGTCAGCGTGTGGGTTATCGAAGAGGTGATTTAAATTCATCCCCGGCGGCAAGCCGGGGAGATTTCATTACGGCAATGGCGTCGGTAACGGCGCTTTATCCAGCGCGGCGGCACACTCTGCCGTCGGGCGATCCACACGCTCCATCGTCATACCATCGTACTCAATGGTGTTACCGTCACGCTCAACCTCGTACAGCTCACGTTTTACGGTAACGTTAGTGAGATCATCAGACATCAATGTCAACTTACCCGGCACGGCAATCACCCGCTGCCACTGACGGCAATCAAGAGTATCGCCCTCTTTAGTGACAATCAGGCTGCCTATCGCTTCCGGACTGACCAGCGCACGTTGCGGCCCTTTGGTCTGCCAGTAGCCCGCCAGCCAGTCCGGCGCGGGGGTTTTCACGACATTGTTATAGTTTTCGACTTCGGCACAGCCCGCCAGCAACATGAGCGCGCCTGCAATTGCGAGTTTTTTCATCATTCGTCCTGCATGAGAAGAAAAGAGGATTGTGGCATTAAAGCCCTGATGTCGCCAGCCTTTCCAGGTTCAGAGAGAAATTTGATCTAACTATTATTTTTGTGAATTATTACCCCGAAAATAAATTTGCATGGTGTATGATTCGCGACTCTTGTTTCAAACCTTCTGAGTTCAGAGGCTACATTCATGTCATGGCAGCAATTCAAACACGCCTGGTTGATTAAATTCTGGGCGCCCATCCCCGCGGTCATCGCGGCGGGTATTCTCTCCACTTACTATTTTGGCATTACTGGCACCTTTTGGGCTGTCACGGGTGAATTTACCCGTTGGGGCGGCCAGCTCCTGCAACTGTTCGGCGTCCATGCTGAAGAGTGGGGTTACTTTAAAATTATCCATCTGGAAGGATCGCCATTAACCCGCATCGACGGGATGATGATCCTCGGTATGTTTGGCGGCTGCTTTGCCGCAGCGCTGTGGGCCAACAATGTCAAACTACGCATGCCGCGCAGCCGTATCCGCATTATGCAGGCCATCATTGGCGGCATTATCGCCGGTTTTGGCGCGCGTCTGGCAATGGGCTGTAACCTGGCGGCGTTCTTTACCGGTATTCCTCAGTTCTCGCTGCATGCCTGGTTCTTTGCCATCGCCACTGCCATTGGTTCATGGTTTGGCGCGCGCTTTACCCTGCTGCCCATCTTCCGTATTCCCGTGAAAATGCAGAAAGTTTCTGCCGCCTCACCGCTGACGCAAAAACCGGATCAGGCGCGGCGTCGTTTTCGTCTCGGGATGCTGGTCTTTTTCGGCATGCTGGGCTGGGCGCTGCTCACAGCGATGAACCAACCCAAACTGGGGCTGGCAATGCTGTTTGGCGTCGGCTTTGGTTTACTGATTGAACGTGCGCAAATCTGCTTTACTTCGGCGTTCCGCGATATGTGGATCACCGGACGTACCCATATGGCGAAAGCAATCATTATTGGTATGGCGGTGAGTGCCATCGGGATCTTCAGTTACGTACAATTAGGCGTTGAACCCAAAATCATGTGGGCGGGACCAAACGCGGTAATTGGTGGTTTACTGTTTGGTTTTGGCATCGTGCTGGCTGGCGGCTGCGAAACCGGCTGGATGTACCGCGCGGTAGAAGGCCAGGTGCACTACTGGTGGGTCGGTCTGGGCAATGTGATCGGCTCAACGATTCTGGCGTATTACTGGGATGATTTCGCTCCGGCGCTGGCCACCGACTGGGACAAAATCAACCTGCTGAAAACCTTTGGTCCGATGGGTGGCCTGCTGGTGACATATTTGCTGTTGTTTGCTGCGCTGATGTTGATTATCGGCTGGGAAAAACGTTTCTTCCGCCGTGCGGCACCGCAGACTGCTAAGGAGATCGCATGAAAAATATCGTTCCTGATTACCGCCTTGATATGGTGGGTGAACCCTGCCCTTATCCGGCAGTCGCAACCCTTGAGGCGATGCCGCAGTTAAAAAAAGGGGAAATCCTGGAAGTGGTGAGCGACTGTCCGCAGTCGATCAATAATATTCCACTGGATGCGCGTAATCACGGCTATACGGTGCTGGATATTCAGCAAGACGGGCCGACCATTCGTTATTTAATTCAGAAGTAATCCCTCATTCCCGCTGTGACCCACAGCGGGAACATCGTTACCTTTGTATCACATAGATTTTACCCGCCCCCTCTCCTATTCTTTTCAGTATGATCTCAGGAGGTTTCTATGTGTGGACGCTTTGCCCAATCCCAAACGCGTGAAGATTACCTTGCGCTTCTCGCGGAAGATATTGAACGCGATATTCCCTATGATCCCGAACCCATTGGCAGATACAACGTCGCGCCGGGAACCAAAGTCCTACTGCTCAGTGAACGTGATGAACATCTTCATCTGGATCCGGTTTTCTGGGGATATGCTCCCGGATGGTGGGATAAACCGCCGCTGATTAACGCCCGCGTAGAAACTGCGGCAACCAGTCGTATGTTTAAACCGCTCTGGCAACATGGTCGGGCAATCTGTTTTGCCGATGGCTGGTTTGAGTGGAAAAAAGAAGGCGACAAAAAACAGCCTTTTTTTATCTATCGTGCTGATGGACAACCTATTTTTATGGCCGCGATAGGTAGCACACCATTTGAGCGTGGTGACGAAGCCGAAGGATTTTTGATCGTCACTGCTGCGGCAGATCAAGGTCTGGTAGATATTCATGACCGCCGCCCACTGGTACTGTCGCCAGAAGCTGCGCGGGAATGGATGCGGCAAGAGATTAGCGGTAAAGAAGCCTCAGAAATTGCTACCAATGGCTGTGTGCCAGCTAACCAGTTCACCTGGCACCCGGTATCGCGCGCGGTGGGTAATGTTAAAAACCAGGGCGCAGCGTTAATTCAACCTGTCTGTTAACCCTGGAGATTATTGATGAACTAAAATGTGTCACAAGAAACCTCTATTCCAGTGACACAATTGCGCCTAATTACTTACATATAATATTTAATTAGGTGATCCTCACCATCTATTACATATTTTTTAACCATATCGGAATATTTATCATAATCATCGGGGTTCGTAACAATATATTTCCGCTGCGATATTTCATAGCAAATCCCTGTAAGAGTCCATGGCATTAAAAATGCCTCTTTAATAGGATTACATTCCATGAAAAGTAATTTTAAATTGCCAGGTATCGCAGGAATAACCTCAATCTCATTATATTCAATATGCACTTCTTTCAGATTTTTGGGGAACCATCTAATTTCCTTTATATTATTCTCACTACAATCAAAAAACTTAGCGGTGTCTGGTATTGTTGGTATTTCCGATAGCTTATTGTGACAAATAGAAATTATCTTAGCCTTTGGCGGAAATGAGTCAATATGCGATATCAGGTTATTATTTACGGAGATCAGGGTAATTCCATCAGGTACTTGTGGAAATTCTGTAAGGTTATTGAAATCGACTTCTAATTCTTTGCATGATTCGGGCACATGTATTGAATCAAGTTCATTTTCAATAAGGCTAAGCATTTCAATCCACTCGGGAAGAGGCGGTACAGAACCCAAAAATAGGGATGATAAGTCAAGTTCATTATTGTGGAGCTCAACACATTTAAACATTCTCAGCAATGCCCTATCCACATTTTCTTTGAAGTCATTGGATGCGCCTTCTTTGACTGAACTAGCCCAGTCACTGAAACCTTTGCAAAGTCTGGCATCTGTAATTTTGGTTAACTTGTCCAGCAACTCTGCAATATTGGTCGATATAAACTCTAATTTATGCCGAATGGGTGGGTTACCAGTTCCCTGATTTTTTTCTATCATGATAAAACCCATCTTATTATAAATCGAGAAATCTTGAAACCAGAGACTATAATCACCCCATTCGAAATATTCTGAGTGCAATAACTTAAATTCTGACAGCATATTCAGTAATTTGCTGTCTTCACTAATTGGTGTAAACTTACCATTTCCAAGACAACTGACTAACTCACTTGATAATTCATTTATGATTGCATCATCAGATACTAACTCGTGTTGTTTTATCGTAGATTCAGTATTAGATGTGATTTTATTTAATTGAACCGACTGAGTTTTTAACGACAGATCATTTAATGGAAACATTTACACTCCTGTTTAATAAATTATATTGCCCAGGGCGCATTCTAAAACACAATAAAATTACCACTATCAAAAATCGCTCATATCCATAGCCCGGAATATGAATAAAAACATCAACAAAGATTAAATTATCCAGAGGTTACTGTTGCGTCTGTGGTCGTAACAACATCCGACGTGGTGATGTGTGTTAAAGGAGACGCTCTGATGTTCAGGGGGGTATCGCGTATACGGATCGTGGATGGCAGAAAACGTTCAGGATCAGGTATCCATTTTAAACCAGAAAATGAGTGAGTTTGCCTCATCCATGCCCCACGCGGTGAGATCGGATGTAATCAACAACAGGTTACAAAACCTACACCTGCATGCTCATCACTTCCTGATACGCCGCCACCAGCTTATTACGCACCTGAATCCCCATTTGCATAGAAACTGAGGCTTTTTGCATATCGGTCATCACATCGTTTAACGCCACGCCGGGTTCACCGAGAGTGAATTTTTCTGCCTGCGTGCGGGCGGCTGTTTGTGTATCGCTTATGCGATCGAGCGCGGCGTGCAGCTGCCCGGCAAAACTAATGGTCGGTTGCGGCAGTGATTCCTGCGCACGCACACTCATCGCCGTAGCCTGTAACTGGCTGATAACCCCTTCAATCCCCTGTATCGCTGACATTTTCATCTCCCGGATAATTTCTGGTAGCAAAGCCTACCAGTAAGTCAATAAGACAAAGGCGCTAAATAGCAACAAAAAAACGGGTTTATTGGCGGATAGAAAAAAACGAAAGCACAAATAATGGGAGCGTCAATTTTTCGAGTTTGCTGACCCGGGAGTGAGTCTTGTTCCACTTTGCCAATAACGCCGTCCATAATCAGCCACGAGGTGCGCGATGAATGCGACTGCAGCCCAGACAAAATCTCTTGAGTGGCTTAATCGCCTGCGTGCGAATCCGAAAATTCCATTGATTGTTGCCGGTTCCGCGGCAGTGGCGGTCATGGTCGCACTGATCCTGTGGGCGAAAGCCCCCGACTACCGCACATTATTCAGCAATCTTTCCGATCAGGATGGTGGCGCAATTGTCAGCCAACTGACGCAAATGAATATTCCTTACCGCTTCAGCGAAGCCAGCGGCGCTATTGAAGTTCCGGCAGATAAAGTTCACGAGCTGCGCCTGCGCCTGGCGCAACAAGGTTTGCCCAAAGGCGGCGCGGTCGGTTTCGAACTACTCGATCAGGAAAAGTTTGGTATCAGCCAGTTCAGCGAACAGGTGAATTATCAGCGGGCGCTGGAAGGCGAGCTTTCTCGTACCATCGAAACTATCGGCCCGGTAAAAGGGGCGCGCGTACATCTGGCAATGCCGAAACCGTCTTTATTCGTCCGTGAGCAAAAATCCCCTTCTGCATCGGTGACGGTAAATCTGTTACCCGGCCGCGCACTCGATGAAGGGCAAATTAGCGCCATTGTGCATCTGGTTTCCAGCGCGGTGGCTGGTCTGCCGCCGGGGAACGTCACGCTGGTGGATCAGGGCGGACATCTGTTAACCCAGTCCAACACCAGCGGGCGCGATCTTAATGACGCTCAGTTGAAATATGCCAGCGATGTCGAAGGCCGTATTCAGCGGCGTATTGAAGCGATCCTGTCGCCTATTGTCGGCAACGGTAATATTCACGCCCAGGTTACGGCGCAGCTGGACTTCGCCAGTAAAGAACAAACGGAAGAACAGTATCGCCCTAATGGTGATGAATCTCAGGCGGCGCTTCGTTCACGCCAGCTTAATGAGAGCGAGCAAAGCGGTTCCGGTTATCCGGGCGGCGTACCGGGGGCGTTGTCGAATCAACCGGCACCTGCGAATAACGCGCCAATCAGCACGCCTCCGGCAAATCAAAATAACCGCCAGCAGCAGGCGAGCACCACCAGCAATAGTGGGCCGCGTAGCACACAGCGGAATGAAACCAGTAACTACGAAGTCGATCGCACCATTCGTCATACCAAAATGAACGTGGGCGATGTGCAACGTCTGTCAGTCGCGGTTGTGGTGAATTACAAAACCTTGCCAGATGGCAAACCGTTGCCTCTCAGCAACGAACAGATGAAGCAAATTGAAGATCTGACCCGCGAGGCGATGGGCTTTTCTGAAAAACGCGGTGATTCGCTCAATGTCGTTAACTCGCCGTTCAATAGCAGTGACGAAAGCGGCGGAGAACTGCCATTCTGGCAACAGCAAGCGTTTATCGATCAGTTACTTGCTGCCGGTCGCTGGTTGCTGGTACTGCTAGTGGCGTGGCTGCTGTGGCGGAAAGCGGTACGTCCGCAGCTAACACGTCGCGTTGAGGCGATGAAAGCTGTACAGCAACAGGCGCAGGCCCGCGAGGAAGTGGAAGATGCGGTGGAAGTCCGCCTGAGCAAAGACGAACAACTACAACAACGGCGCGCTAACCAACGACTGGGGGCAGAAGTCATGAGCCAGCGTATCCGTGAAATGTCTGATAACGATCCGCGCGTGGTGGCGCTGGTCATTCGCCAGTGGATAAATAACGATCATGAGTAACCTGACAGGCACCGATAAAAGCGTCATCCTGCTGATGACCATTGGCGAAGACCGGGCGGCAGAGGTGTTCAAGCACCTCTCCCAGCGCGAGGTGCAAACCCTGAGCGCTGCAATGGCGAACGTCACGCAGATCTCCAACAAGCAGCTAACCGATGTGCTGGCGGAGTTTGAGCAAGAAGCTGAACAGTTTGCCGCACTGAATATCAACGCCAACGATTATCTGCGTTCGGTATTGGTCAAAGCTCTGGGTGAAGAACGTGCCGCCAGCCTGCTGGAAGATATTCTCGAAACTCGCGATACCGCCAGCGGTATTGAAACGCTCAACTTTATGGAGCCACAGAGCGCCGCCGATCTGATTCGCGATGAGCATCCGCAAATTATCGCCACCATTCTGGTGCATCTGAAGCGCGCCCAGGCCGCCGATATTCTGGCGTTGTTCGATGAACGTCTGCGCCACGACGTGATGTTGCGTATCGCCACCTTTGGCGGCGTGCAGCCAGCCGCGCTGGCGGAACTGACCGAAGTACTGAATGGCTTGCTCGACGGTCAGAATCTCAAGCGCAGCAAAATGGGCGGCGTGAGAACGGCAGCCGAAATTATCAACCTGATGAAAACTCAGCAGGAAGAAGCCGTTATTACCGCCGTGCGTGAATTCGACGGCGAGCTGGCGCAGAAAATCATCGACGAGATGTTCCTGTTCGAGAATCTGGTGGATGTCGACGATCGCAGCATTCAGCGTCTGTTGCAGGAAGTGGATTCCGAATCGCTGTTGATCGCGCTGAAAGGGGCCGAGCAGCCACTGCGCGAGAAATTCCTGCGCAATATGTCGCAGCGTGCCGCCGATATTCTGCGCGACGATCTCGCCAACCGTGGTCCGGTGCGTCTGTCGCAGGTGGAAAACGAACAGAAAGCGATTCTGCTGATTGTGCGCCGCCTTGCCGAAACTGGCGAGATGGTAATTGGCAGCGGCGAGGATACCTATGTCTGATAATCTGCCGTGGAAAACCTGGACGCCGGACGATCTCGCGCCACCACAGGCAGAGTTTGTGCCCATGGTCGAGCCGGAAGAAACCATCATTGAAGAGGCCGAACCCAGCCTTGAGCAGCAACTGGCGCAACTGCAAATGCAGGCCCATGAGCAAGGTTATCAGGCGGGGATTGCCGAAGGTCGCCAGCAAGGTCATGAGCAGGGCTATCAGGAAGGACTGGCCCGGGGGCTGGAGCAAGGTCTGGCAGAGGCGAAGTCTCAACAAGCGCCAATTCATGCCCGGATGCAGCAACTGGTCAGCGAATTTCAAACTACCCTTGATGCGCTTGATAGTGTGATTGCTTCGCGCCTGATGCAGATGGCGCTGGAGGCGGCACGTCAGGTGATCGGTCAGACGCCAACGGTGGATAACTCGGCATTGATCAAACAGATCCAACAGCTGTTGCAGCAAGAACCGTTATTCAGCGGTAAACCACAGCTGCGCGTGCATCCGGATGACCTGCAACGTGTGGATGATATGCTCGGCGCAACCTTAAGTTTGCATGGCTGGCGCTTGCGGGGCGATCCCACCCTCCATCCTGGCGGCTGTAAAGTCTCCGCCGATGAAGGCGATCTCGACGCCAGTGTCGCCACTCGCTGGCAAGAACTCTGCCGTCTGGCAGCACCAGGAGTGGTGTAATGACCACGCGCCTGACTCGCTGGCTAACCACGCTGGATAACTTTGAAGCCAAAATGGCGCAGTTGCCTGCGGTACGTCGCTACGGGCGATTAACCCGCGCTACCGGGCTGGTGCTGGAAGCCACCGGATTACAATTGCCGCTCGGCGCAACCTGTGTCATTGAACGCCAGAACGGCAGCGAAACGTACGAAGTAGAAAGCGAAGTCGTTGGCTTTAACGGTCAACGGCTGTTTTTAATGCCGCTGGAGGAAGTCGAAGGTGTCCTGCCCGGCGCGCGGGTTTATGCCAAAAACATTTCGGCTGAAGGACTGCAAAGCGGCAAGCAGTTGCCGCTCGGTCCGGCGTTATTAGGTCGCGTTCTGGACGGCAGCGGTAAACCGCTCGATGGCCTGCCCTCCCCCGATACGACGGAAACCGGTGCGCTGATTACCCCGCCATTTAACCCGTTGCAACGTACACCGATTGAACATGTGCTGGACACCGGCGTGCGCCCAATCAATGCCCTGCTTACCGTTGGGCGTGGGCAGCGTATGGGGCTGTTTGCCGGGTCCGGCGTTGGTAAAAGTGTGCTGCTGGGGATGATGGCACGTTACACCCGCGCCGATGTCATTGTCGTGGGTTTGATTGGTGAACGTGGGCGCGAAGTAAAAGATTTTATTGAGAATATCCTCGGTGCCGAAGGGCGTGCACGATCAGTGGTGATTGCCGCTCCGGCGGATGTTTCTCCGCTCCTGCGAATGCAGGGTGCCGCCTATGCCACGCGCATTGCCGAAGATTTTCGCGATCGTGGTCAGCATGTGTTGCTGATTATGGACTCCCTCACCCGCTACGCGATGGCCCAGCGTGAAATTGCGCTGGCGATTGGCGAACCACCCGCCACCAAAGGTTATCCACCGTCGGTGTTTGCCAAATTACCGGCACTGGTCGAGCGTGCCGGAAATGGCATTAGCGGCGGCGGATCGATTACCGCGTTTTATACCGTGCTCACCGAGGGCGATGACCAGCAGGATCCGATTGCCGACTCCGCGCGGGCGATCCTCGACGGTCACATTGTGCTGTCTCGCCGACTGGCGGAAGCCGGGCACTATCCGGCTATCGATATTGAAGCGTCGATCAGCCGCGCAATGACGGCGTTGATCAGTGAGCAACATTACGCGCGAGTGCGCACCTTTAAACAGCTGTTGTCGAGTTTTCAGCGTAACCGCGATCTGGTTAGCGTCGGCGCGTATGCCAAAGGCAGCGATCCGATGCTCGATAAAGCCATCGCCCTGTGGCCGCAGCTGGAGGGCTATTTACAACAAGGCATTTTTGAACGTGCGGACTGGGAAGCGTCTCTCCAGGGGCTGGAGCGTATTTTCCCGACAGTGTCATAACCCAGGAGATAACGGCAGATGGCAGAACATGGCGCGCTGGCGACCCTGAAAGATCTGGCAGAAAAAGAGGTAGAGGATGCCGCGCGCCTGCTGGGTGAAATGCGTCGCGGGTGTCAGCAGGCGGAAGAACAGCTCAAAATGCTGATCGATTATCAGAATGAATATCGCAATAACCTCAACAGCGATATGAGTGCCGGGATGACCAGCAACCGCTGGATCAACTATCAGCAGTTTATCCAGACGCTGGAAAAAGCCATTACTCAGCATCGCCAGCAACTTAATCAGTGGACGCAGAAAGTTGACATTGCCCTGAACAGCTGGCGAGAAAAGAAACAACGTTTGCAGGCCTGGCAGACACTGCAGGAACGGCAATCCACGGCGGCACTGCTTGCAGAAAACCGCCTCGATCAGAAAAAGATGGATGAGTTCGCCCAGCGCGCCGCCATGAGGAAACCTGAATGATTCGCTTAGCGCCCTTGATTACCGCCGACGTTGACACCACCACATTGCCTGGCGGCAAAGCCAGCGATACTGCACAAGATTTTCTCGCGTTGTTGAGCGAAGCATTAGCAGGCGAGACAACTACCGACAAAGCGGCCCCCCAGGTGCTGGTGGCAACAGATAAACCCACGACAAAAGGCGAGCCGCTGATCAGCGATATTGTTTCCGACGCGCAACAAGCGGATTTACTGATCCCCGTGGATGAAACACTGCCTGTCATCAACGACGAACAATCCACATCAACACCGTTAACCACCGCTCAGACGATGACGTTGGCTGCGGTGGCTGACAAAAATACGACAAAAGACGAAAAAGCGGATGATCTGAATGAAGACGTCACCGCAAGCCTGAGCGCCCTTTTTGCGATGTTGCCGGGTTTTGACAATACGCCCAAAGTGACTGATGTGCCGTCAACCGTGTTACCGGCAGAGAAACCAACGCTCTTCACTAAACTGACTTCTGCGCAACTCACAACAGCACAGCCTGATGACGCCCCCGGCACGCCAGCTCAGCCATTAACACCGCTGGTAGCAGAAGCCCAGAGTAAAGCGGAAGTCATCAGCACACCTTCACCGGTGACCGCTGCCGCCAGCCCGCTAATCACTCCACACCAGACACAGCCACTGCCCACCGTCGCCGCGCCTGTCTTGAGTGCACCGCTGGGTTCTCACGAATGGCAACAATCATTAAGCCAGCATATTTCGCTGTTCACCCGCCAGGGGCAACAAAGTGCAGAGTTGCGTCTGCACCCGCAGGATTTAGGTGAAGTGCAAATCTCCCTCAAAGTGGATGATAACCAGGCGCAAATCCAGATGGTTTCACCGCATCAGCACGTACGCGCCGCCCTGGAAGCAGCGCTGCCGGTACTGCGTACGCAGCTGGCCGAAAGTGGCATTCAGTTAGGGCAAAGCAACATCAGTGGCGAAAGCTTTAGTAGTCAGCAGCAGGCCGCTTCCCAACAACAGCAAAGCCAACGCACAGTAAACCGTGAACCTCTGGCGGGGGAAGACGACGATACGCTTCCGGTTCCCGTCTCTTTACAAGGGCGTGTAACAGGCAACAGCGGCGTTGATATTTTCGCCTAACGTCAGAGGTAGCACCGTAATCCGCGTCTTTTCCCCGCTTTGTTGCGCTCAAGACGCAGGATAATTAGCCGATAAGCAGTAGCGACACAGGAAGACCGCAACACATGACTGATTACGCGATAAGCAAGAAAAGCAAGCGATCGCTTTGGATCCCGATTCTGGTATTCATTACCCTCGCGGCCTGTGCCAGCGCAGGTTACAGCTACTGGCATTCGCATCAGGTTGCCGCTGACGACAAAGCGCAGCAACGCGTCGTGCCCTCACCGGTCTTCTACGCGCTGGATACCTTCACGGTCAATTTGGGCGATGCGGATCGCGTGCTTTATATCGGCATAACCCTGCGCCTGAAAGATGAAGCTACCCGCTCGCGGCTGAGTGAGTATTTGCCGGAAGTCCGTAGCCGTTTGCTGTTACTGTTTTCGCGTCAGGATGCTGCCGTACTGGCGACAGAAGAAGGCAAGAAAAACCTGATTGCCGAGATTAAAACCACGCTTTCCACCCCGCTTGTTGCCGGGCAACCGAAACAGGATGTCACCGACGTGCTGTATACCGCTTTTATTCTGCGATAACGACATGGGCGATAGTATTCTTTCTCAAGCTGAAATTGATGCGCTGTTGAATGGCGACAGCGAAGTCAAAGACGAACCGACAGCCAGTGTTAGCGGCGAAAGTGACATTCGTCCGTACGATCCGAATACCCAACGACGGGTTGTGCGCGAACGTTTGCAGGCGCTGGAAATCATTAATGAGCGCTTTGCCCGCCATTTTCGTATGGGGCTGTTCAACCTGCTGCGTCGTAGCCCGGATATAACCGTCGGGGCCATCCGCATTCAGCCGTACCATGAATTTGCCCGCAACCTGCCGGTGCCGACCAACCTGAACCTTATCCATCTGAAACCGCTGCGCGGCACAGGGCTGGTGGTGTTCTCGCCGAGTCTGGTGTTTATCGCCGTGGATAACCTGTTTGGCGGCGATGGACGCTTCCCGACCAAAGTGGAAGGTCGCGAGTTTACCCATACCGAACAGCGCGTCATCAACCGCATGTTGAAACTGGCGCTTGAAGGCTATAGCGACGCATGGAAGGCGATTAATCCGCTGGAAGTTGAGTACGTGCGTTCGGAAATGCAGGTGAAATTTACCAATATCACCACCTCGCCGAACGACATTGTGGTTAACACGCCGTTCCATGTGGAGATTGGCAACCTGACCGGCGAATTTAATATCTGCCTGCCTTTCAGCATGATCGAGCCGCTACGGGAATTGTTGGTTAACCCGCCGCTGGAAAACTCGCGTAATGAAGATCAGAACTGGCGCGATAACCTGGTGCGCCAGGTGCAGCATTCACAGCTGGAGCTGGTCGCCAACTTTGCCGATATCTCGCTACGCCTGTCGCAGATTTTAAAACTGAAACCCGGTGACGTCCTGCCGATAGAAAAACCCGATCGCATCATCGCCCATGTTGACGGCGTCCCGGTGCTGACCAGTCAGTACGGCACCCTCAACGGTCAGTATGCGTTACGGATAGAACATTTGATTAACCCGATTTTAAATTCTCTGAACGAGGAACAGCCCAAATGAGTGACATGAATAATCCGGCCGATGACAACAACGGCGCAATGGACGATCTGTGGGCTGAAGCGTTGAGCGAACAAAAATCAACCAGCAGCAAAAGCGCTGCCGACTCGGTGTTCCAGCAATTTGGCGGTGGTGATGTCAGCGGAACGTTGCAGGATATCGACCTGATAATGGATATTCCGGTCAAGCTGACCGTCGAGCTGGGCCGTACGCGGATGACCATCAAAGAGCTGTTGCGTCTGACGCAAGGGTCCGTCGTGGCGCTGGACGGTCTGGCGGGCGAACCACTGGATATTCTGATCAACGGTTATTTAATCGCCCAGGGCGAAGTGGTGGTCGTTGCCGATAAATATGGCGTGCGGATCACCGATATCATTACTCCGTCTGAGCGAATGCGCCGCCTGAGCCGTTAGTGATGAATAACCACGCTACTGTGCAATCTTCCGCGCCGGTTTCTGCTGCGCCACTGCTGCAGGTGAGCGGCGCACTCATCGCCATTATTGCCCTGATCCTCGCTGCTGCCTGGCTGGTAAAACGGTTGGGATTTGCCCCTAAGCGCACAGGCGTTAACGGTCTGAAAATTAGCGCCAGTGCTTCGCTGGGCGCGCGTGAACGGGTTGTGGTGGTCGATGTGGATGATGCACGGCTGGTGCTCGGCGTTACCGCAGGGCAAATCAATCTGCTGCATAAACTTCCCCCTCCTGCACCAACGGAAGAGATACCGCAGACCGATTTTCAGTCGGTCATGAAAAATTTGCTTAAGCGTAGCGGGAGATCCTGATGCGTCGTTTATTGTCTGTCGCACCTGTCCTTCTCTGGCTGATTACGCCCCTCGCCTTCGCGCAACTGCCGGGTATCACCAGCCAGCCGCTGCCTGGCGGTGGACAAAGCTGGTCGCTCCCGGTGCAGACGCTGGTGTTCATCACCTCGTTGACGTTTATTCCGGCAATTTTACTGATGATGACCAGTTTCACCCGCATCATCATTGTTTTTGGTTTATTGCGTAACGCGCTGGGAACACCCTCCGCGCCACCTAACCAGGTATTGCTGGGGCTGGCACTGTTTTTGACCTTTTTTATTATGTCACCGGTGATCGACAAAATTTATGTCGATGCGTACCAGCCATTCAGCGAAGAGAAAATATCAATGCAGGAGGCGCTGGAAAAAGGGGCGCAGCCGCTGCGTGAGTTTATGCTGCGTCAGACCCGTGAGGCAGATTTAGGGTTGTTTGCCAGACTGGCGAATACCGGCCCGTTGCAGGGACCTGAAGCCGTGCCGATGCGCATTTTGCTCCCGGCCTACGTGACCAGCGAGTTGAAAACCGCATTTCAGATAGGCTTCACGATTTTCATCCCTTTTTTGATTATCGACCTGGTGATAGCCAGCGTGTTGATGGCATTGGGGATGATGATGGTTCCCCCCGCCACCATTGCTCTGCCCTTTAAACTGATGCTGTTTGTACTGGTGGATGGCTGGCAATTGCTTGTCGGTTCGCTGGCGCAGAGCTTTTACAGCTAGAGAGGCAAAATGACACCTGAATCGGTCATGATGATGGGGACTGAAGCGATGAAAGTCGCGCTGGCACTGGCTGCCCCGCTATTGTTGGTAGCGTTGGTCACGGGCCTTATCATCAGTATTTTGCAGGCCGCCACGCAGATTAACGAAATGACGCTGTCGTTTATTCCGAAAATCATCGCCGTATTTATCGCCATTATTATTGCCGGACCGTGGATGCTCAATCTGTTGCTGGATTACGTCCGCACCTTGTTCACTAACCTGCCGTATATCATCGGGTAGCCGTACTATGTTGCAGGTGACAAGCGAACAATGGCTATCCTGGTTAAGCCTGTACTTCTGGCCGTTACTGCGCGTGCTGGCGCTGATCTCCACCGCACCAATTCTGAGCGAACGCAGCGTGCCGAAACGGGTAAAACTGGGGCTGGCAATGATGATCACGTTCGCCATTGCCCCATCATTACCTGCCAACGATGTTCCTGTTTTTTCGTTCTTTGCTCTGTGGCTGGCCGTACAGCAGATCCTGATCGGTATTGCGCTTGGTTTTACCATGCAATTTGCCTTTGCCGCTGTGCGAACCGCTGGCGAAATTATCGGTCTGCAAATGGGGCTGTCATTTGCGACATTTGTCGATCCGGCCAGCCATCTTAATATGCCCGTTTTAGCGCGTATCATGGATATGCTGGCGTTACTGCTGTTCCTGACATTTAACGGTCATTTATGGTTGATTTCACTGCTAGTCGATACCTTTCACACCCTGCCGATTGGTGGCGAACCGTTGAACAGCAATGCGTTTCTGGCACTCACCAAAGCAGGGAGTTTGATTTTCCTTAACGGGCTGATGCTGGCATTACCGCTCATTACTCTGCTGCTGACCCTGAATCTGGCATTAGGCTTACTTAATCGTATGGCCCCGCAATTATCCATTTTTGTTATTGGATTTCCATTAACTCTGACTGTCGGTATCTCTTTAATGGCGGCATTAATGCCGTTAATTGCGCCTTTTTGCGAACATTTATTCAGTGAAATTTTTAATTTGCTGGCTGATATTATTAGTGAATTGCCATTAATATAATTCCGTAACGTTTATCATGTTATCCTAAGGATTATCCGAAAAATAATGCCTACGAACATCTTCCAGGATACTCCTGCAGCGAAATATTTGTTTTAAGCTCACTCACATATCGCAACATTTACTTTACTTTAAGACAATTCCAGGCAAATTATACAACACTTTACGGGATAGTAAGTCCGCCTGAAAAATCGCGAGAGTGGCGCATTAGGTGACCCATGTTGTTCCGTTTAGTCATGATGAAATATTCAGGTAAGGGGAATTATCGTTACGCATTGAGTGAGGGTATGCCATGTCAACGATTATTATGGATTTATGTAGTTACACCCGACTAGGTTTAACCGGGTATCTGTTGAGTAGAGGGGTTAAAAAAAGAGAAATCAACGACATTGAAACCGTTGATGACCTTGCCATAGCTTGTGATTCACAGCGCCCTTCAGTGGTGTTTATTAATGAGGACTGTTTCATCCATGATGCTTCTAACAGTCAGCACATCAAGCACATCATTAATCAACATCCCAATACGTTATTTATCGTTTTTATGGCAATTGCCAATGTTCATTTTGATGAATATCTATTGGTCAGAAAAAATTTATTGATCAGTTCTAAATCGATTAAACCGGAATCTCTCGACGATATCCTTGGCGATATTCTGAAAAAAGAGACAACGATAACCTCTTTTTTAAATATGCCGACGTTATCATTGAGCCGAACCGAATCGAGTATGTTGCGAATGTGGATGGCAGGTCAGGGAACCATTCAAATCTCTGACCAAATGAATATCAAAGCCAAGACCGTTTCATCGCATAAAGGTAATATTAAACGTAAGATCAAAACGCATAATAAACAGGTTATCTACCATGTCGTCCGACTGACGGATAATGTGACTAATGGTATTTTTGTCAACATGCGCTAACACATTCTGACTGGTGGTTTCCCACCAGTCAGGCTGAATAAGATTACTCTGCTTTCTCCACAAAGATACCGTCCTGATGCCCTGCTTCATTAAAGAACCAGATGCCGAGCGGGTAGTCTTCCAGCGAAACCAGGTACATTGTGCCTTCACTAAACTCCTCAACTGCCAGTACCACGCCAGGACGACGCGGACCGCCATCCGTTTTGACTGTTACCCGATCATTCACCTTCATCGTTTTCCTCCTGTGGCTTTGTGCCAGTGTAGAACAATTTCGTTTTTCTGGCAGCGCCAGGCGCGCGCGAGTGCTGATTTTCTCGACGGTCTATACTTAAAAGATGCCAGGCGGACTTAACGACTGGCGGCAACAACAGAGTAACGGTTGCGAGGAAAGATGATGAAAACCGCAAAAGAGTACAGCGATACCGCAAAACGTGAGGTCAGCGTCGATGTCGATGCCCTGCTGGCGGCGATCAATGAAATTAGCGAAAGCGAAGTTCATCGCAGCCAGAACGATTCTGAACACGTTAGCGTCGATGGACGTGAATATCATACATGGCGTGAATTGGCGGATGCCTTCGAACTGGATATTCATGACTTCAGCGTCTCTGAAGTGAATCGTTGAATGCACAATAAAAAAATCCCGACCCTGAGGGGGTCGGGATGAAACTTGCTTAAGCAAGAAGCACTTAAAAAATTCGTTACACCAGGAAATCTGATGTGTTCATCACCTTATCCGCAATTTTTTTCGCTGACAAGAAAATATTCGCCATATGAATGATTAACGCTACTTATGAATAGAAATGTTACGCACTTCACCCCTTGGTGGCTCTGGCGTCAGCGGGATCGCTCCCGAAAAAAATCATCTTTGATAATTTGTGCTGTTTTGAGAATCATCCTGGTAAGGGGGAGTACTGCGCGACTATGTTTTCAATTCAACAACCACTACTGGTTTTTAGCGATCTTGATGGCACCCTGCTGGACAGTCATAGTTATGACTGGCAACCGGCAGCCCCCTGGCTCAGCCGTTTACGCGAAGCAAATGTTCCCGTCATTCTCTGTAGCAGTAAAACATCAGCGGAAATGCTGTACTTGCAAAAAATGTTGGGGCTACAAGGTTTACCGCTGATTGCAGAGAATGGCGCAGTGATCCAGCTTGCTGAACAATGGCAGGAGATAGACGGTTTTCCACGCATCATCTCAGGTATTAGCCATGGCGAAATCAGCCAGGTTTTAAATACGCTACGCGAGAAAGAACATTTTAAATTCACGACTTTTGATGATGTCGACGATGCAACCATCGCCGAATGGACGGGATTAAGCCGTAGCCAGGCGGCGCTGACGCAGCTTCATGAGGCGTCGGTAACGCTAATCTGGCGCGACAGTGACGAGCGTATGGCACAATTTACCGCTCGTCTGAACGAACTGGGCTTACAGTTTATGCAAGGTGCGCGCTTCTGGCACGTCCTGGATGCCTCTGCCGGAAAAGATCAGGCTGCCAACTGGATTATCGCGACCTATCAACAATTGTCAGGCAAACGCCCAACCACACTTGGCCTGGGCGATGGGCCAAACGATGCGCCCTTACTGGAGGTAATGGATTACGCGGTGATTGTGAAAGGGCTAAACCGTGAAGGGGTGCATCTGCATGATGAGGATCCGGCCCGCGTCTGGCGAACGCAGCGTGAAGGACCGGAAGGATGGCGTGAAGGGCTGGACCATTTTTTCTCCGCCCGTTAAGCGTTATCGCTCGCGAATACCCGATTACGCCCAGCCTGTTTAGCGAGATAAAGCCGACGGTCGGCCAGTGACTGGAGTTGTTCAAAATCATAATCACCGGTTTCCTCGCTGCTACTTACCCCCAACGAGGCACTGATGCGGATCGTCGTACTCTTAGCAATCAACATCTCTTTTTCATTTAACTTCAGGCGAATACGTTCTGCGACTTCCGCAGCCTCCGTCAGACTCGCGCCTGGCAGAATCACACAAAACTCCTCACCACCGACCCGCCCGGCAACATCCTGCGCACGCAAGGAACTGCTAATTAATCCGGCAGCATGAGAAAGAACACGGTCGCCCGCCTGATGACCAAAGCGGTCATTAATCGCTTTAAAATGGTCAAGATCGACCTGAATGACAGAAAAAGGATGTTGGTGCGTCTGACACAATTTCGCGAGCGGACGGGCTTTTTCGAACAGTGCGCCACGGTTATATAAACGCGTTAAGGTGTCGTGCCACGCCTGCCACTGCAACGAGCTTTGCAGAACATACATGTTGCTGACCATCCGGCGAATCACATACCAGGAGATGAGTAACATGGTGGTAAAGAGCGCCCACAGCAGGGTTAATGCAATGCTGATACTGCCGAAATCGCCGCGCACGCCTTCGCTTAACGTATGGACGCGCACCAGCACACCGTCGAAATGGTCCAGACGTTCCCAGCTAACATAGCGACTGTCCATACGAATGCCGCCCCGCGTGTCATGTTCCATTGCCTGCGCCAGCATGGCCAGTTCACGAGGATCAAAAATATTCCCTGTTGGATGGTCAGGATTGGAAGAGGTCAAAAATCTCAGCTTACTGTCATAGAGCTGATACTCACCATCGAGGTTTTTATCGATGGCGTTTCTTAAAAATTGCTGCATAGTACGCACGGGAATACTCATCCCCAGCACGCCATACCAGTAGTTATTACTGTCTACCGGAACACTGACGGTAACCTGCGGTTCAGTATTGCTGGCGTGTTCCGGTTGCGAAGTGAACCAGCGTACCGCGCGGTGACGATTTTCTCGTTGTGAATGGCCGATAAACCAGGGTTGGGTGACATAGCCGTAATAACGCGTCGGGACATTGCGCGTAAACAAGGTCGGCTGCGTCGAAACGTAAAATCCGGCACGCGAGACATACATCGCCTGTTCAACCATCGACGAGGAGTTGTGCGCTAGTCGCAGCAAGTAACCAACTTCCAGTGCAGCGGTAATTTCATTGTCGAGGCTTTCATTTTCGCGAGACAGGAGATTCCCCTCGCTGACTAATGCATCCGACACGCCATTGACTGGCAGGGTGCGCCGTCGGTTGAGTTCGATTTTCCAGGCGTGCTCGTCGCGATGCTGTTCGAACTCGGTTACAGCATCACGCAGAGAGGTGAAATCCAGTGGCGCTACGAGAGCTTCGCGCATGCCATTACGCAAAAAGATCAGTTTGTCGACGTTATACTGCAAATGCTTATCGAGCGCGTTGGCTACGTTTTCCAGATGATTACGCTGGCTGGAGATATAGGCATCTTCCAGCACTACCACTTCACGCCAGGTCAGCAAGGTGGAAAAAAGCAATACCACGATAAAGCAGAGATTAACGATATGACCAGGCCCCAGGCGGCGTGCGAGTTTTTTCAACCAGCTCTGGTTTTCCATTTTTGTCTCGTGCTGCACCCTGACGACTCCCCACCTGCTTTTTTATGATTCTGGCATAACCTGGCGATAGCGTACCGCAAAACAGCGATAATTTTATAATGGTGGCATGATAAGACGCGACTATCATTCATTGCAGGCATTGGCACACCAGGCCGGATGTGATCCGGCCTGGTCTTAATGATACCCTTTCAAACTTCTTCCGCAGAACGACTCCCCTCCCCCGGAACAAGCTCGGTTTCATGAAAAGCTTCCCGCTTGACCCCGTAACCGTCATACCAACGACACTCAACCATACCGCTGGAGTATCCAGTGACAATCATCCGCGGGCCGCCCTCTTTAACCGTAACTTCCTCACTAACCATAAAGCTCATACTCGCCTCCTTTTTTCGAGTGAAACTTGTTCACCTTAGTTGAAGATGGCGAATTTTGCATAATAGCCTGTGCGAGTATTAATGTGCCTGACCGCGCATTTTCGCTACGGCTTTCACTCCCAGCACCACGATGCCGCCGATGATAAATCCAAGAATCAGATTTAAAACAGTCGGTAATATCATCGCCACCACTGCACTTTGCTGCCCGGCGAAATGTTCAATGGCGTGATGCAACGGCGCAATACCATGTACCACAATCCCGCCGCCGACGAGGAACATCGCCAGCGTGCCGACAATCGATAACGCTTTCATCAGCCAGGGCGCGATAATCAATAATCCTTTACCTAATGCCTGCATCAGCGCGCTGGATTTTTCCGCCAGCCAATACCCCAGGTCATCAATCTTAACGATAACCCCTACCAGACCGTAGACGCCCACGGTCACTACCAGCGCGATGCCTGAAAGCACCAGCACCTGATTAAGCAACGGCGCTTCGGCCACAATCCCCAGCGTGATGGCGACGATTTCGGCAGACAATATAAAATCGGTACGAATCGCCCCTTTTATTTTGTCCTTTTCAAACTTCAGCGGATCCTGCGCCGCCAGCTTCTCCAGACGCTGCTGACTCTGCGCCGGATCTTCTTTATGTTTACGCGCCTCCAGCATATGCAGCACTTTCTCTACCCCTTCAAAGCAGAGAAACGCGCCACCAATCATCAACAGAGGCGTAATCGCCCACGGGATAAACGCACTGATGATCAGCGCCAGTGGCACCAGAATCACTTTATTAATCAGCGATCCTTTCGCCACGCCCCAGACCACGGGAAGTTCCCGGTTGGCCCGCACGCCTGAAACTTGTTGCGCATTGAGCGATAAGTCATCCCCTAATACACCGGCGGTTTTCTTCGCCGCCAGTTTGCCCATCACGGAGATATCGTCCAGCAGTGTGGCGATATCATCGAGCAACGTCAGTAAACTACTCCCGGCCAAAAGCATTCCCTCTCATTTTTATTGTTGAAGGGTGTAAGTATGAAGCAAAAACGGCAGCTCTGATATTTGCTTCACAGGTCAACATTTTTTTAACAATCAAGTGCAATTATATCTCTCGCCAGCAGAATGATTTTCACGTTTACTATGAACCACCTTTTTATTTCCACCGTGAGGGATTATGCGTTTCCGCCAGTTATTACCGCTTTTTGGCGCGCTGTTTGCGTTGTATATCATTTGGGGCTCAACCTATTTTGTCATTCGGATTGGCGTGGAAAGCTGGCCTCCATTAATGATGGCGGGCGTTCGATTCCTGGCAGCCGGTATTTTATTGCTGGCATTTTTGCTACTGCGCGGACACAAGCTCCCCCCGCTACGTCCGCTGCTCAATGCCGCGCTGATTGGCCTGTTATTGCTGGCTGTCGGTAATGGCATGGTGACGGTTGCCGAACATCAAAATGTTCCTTCCGGCATCGCCGCCGTAGTGGTTGCAACCGTGCCCCTCTTTACCCTGTGCTTCAGCCGCCTGTTTGGCATTAAAACGCGCAAACTGGAATGGGTGGGTATTGCCATTGGGCTTGCCGGAATCATCATGCTCAATAGCGGTGGAAATTTAAGCGGCAATCCGTGGGGCGCGATTCTGATTTTAATCGGCTCGATTAGCTGGGCGTTTGGCTCAGTTTATGGCTCGCGCATTACCTTACCTGTAGGGATGATGGCGGGTGCGATTGAGATGCTGGCGGCAGGCGTGGTGTTAATGATCGCGTCGATGATTGCGGGTGAAAAACTGACGGCGCTCCCTTCCCTTTCAGGCTTCCTTGCGGTCGGCTATCTGGCGCTGTTTGGTTCGATTATCGCCATTAACGCTTATATGTATTTAATCCGCAACGTCAGTCCGGCTCTCGCCACCAGTTACGCCTACGTTAACCCGGTGGTCGCGGTCTTGCTGGGTACGGGACTGGGCGGAGAAACGCTGTCGAAGATTGAATGGCTGGCGCTCGGCGTAATTGTCTTCGCGGTGGTACTGGTCACGTTGGGAAAATATCTCTTCCCGGCAAAACCCGTAGTTGCGCCAGTTATTCAGGACGCATCAAGCGAGTAAATGAATCCCCTGCGTGTCGATCTGCGCGCTGGCACCTTCGCCGCAGATCCACTCTTCCAGACGCTCGCTAAGCGCTTCATCCGTCAGCTTCTCGCGCCCACGTAACGCGCACTCCCAGACAATCAATACGCGCCAGCCGAGTTCCTGCAAGCGACTGATATCGCGGCGATCGCGCTCAACATTTTTACCTATCTTCTCCAGCCAGAACTCGGTTCGAGTCGCAGGCACTTTAAACAGATAGCAGTGATGATGGTGCCAGAAGCAGCCGTGGGTAAATATCACGCAGCGATATTCATCAACGACAAAATCCGGGCGTCCGGGCAGACTGGCGTCCTGAACGCGAAACGCCAGGCCCTGCCCGGTTAACAGACTGGCGAGGCGCTTCTCAATCGCCGTATCACGCGTGGCAATCGCGCGCATATTTTTGCTGCGAGTGGCCTTATCGTGAACGTCGGCCATGTTGTGCCTCTTGCTGACGCAACGCCACCGCCTGTTTGATTTTTGGCTCAAGCAGTTTTGCCACCGCGGCAAAGACCGGCACGACCACCGAGTTACCGAACTGGCGATAGGCCTGAGTGTCCGAAACCGGAATGCGGAATTTCGCTTCTCCCGGCGCTTCAAAACCCATTAAGCGCGCGCATTCCCGAGGCGTTAACCGACGTGGACGATGTTGCTGATTCAGCGGATCGTCAAAGTCTTTTTCACCCGTGGCCATATCCCATCCGCGATCGATTAAAATTTCCGCGCCATCTTTGTAATAACGCGCAGACAGCGTACGGGTGACGCTTTGCGGATTGTTCGGATAAACCATTCCATAACCGAAGCCGTTACCGCGCGCCTGATGTTTTTTCGCATATCGATAGAGGTACTTCCACAGTACCGGCGTCAGGATATATTTCGCCTCGACCATCGGGTCCAGCAGCTGCGCCAGCGTCACTCGCTGCGCAGGGAAACATCCGCTGATATCACGCAGAGTAAAATCGGCTTTCAGATTAAGATCGCGACGAAAACCCACCAGCACGATGCGTTCACGGTGCTGCGGCAGAAAATGTTTACCATCGATGATTTTCGGATCGTCCGGCCCGTTATCTTCTGCATCAGCCACGTCATAGCCCAGTTCGTCCAGCGTCTTCATGATGATGCGGAACGTTTTACCCTGGTCGTGGCTTTTCAGGTTTTTGACGTTTTCGAGCACAAACATCGCCGGACGACGCGCGTCGATAATGCGCACCACATCAAAGAACAGCGTGCCCTGAGTATCGCAGGCAAAACCGTGCGCCCGCCCGAGCGAGTTCTTTTTCGATACGCCAGCCAGCGAAAATGGCTGACAAGGGAAACCGGCCAGTAAAACATCGTGTTCAGGAATGTGTTGACGAATATGTTCCGCCGCCGCCTCATCACTCACGCCTTCTTTATGGCTGAGGGTGATGTCGCGGATATCTTCATTAAAATGATGCGTCGCCGGGTCGCAATAATGGTTGGCTTTATAAGTGCGTACCGCATGTTTGTTCCATTCGCTGGTAAACACGCATTGTCCGCCAATCGATTCAAAACCGCGACGGATACCGCCAATTCCGGCAAATAGATCGATAAAGCGAAACGCATAATGCGGATGATGTGCCGGTGGTTTGGGTAACAACGTTTGCAGATGGGCGAACTCTTTCTCACTTAAACGGTGCCATGCCGAGTCATTCGTCAGCGCACGTTTTAAAATTGCCGCGCTCCAGTGATTCTCACCCACAACATTAAGCTGCGCCACCAGCGTTTTAACATCATAAATTTGCAGCAGTTTCTCCAGCATTGCCTGTGCGGCATTCCCGGTGCTGTATGAATCGGTTACTGATATATTTTCCTGCATAGATTTAACCGGCCATCTGAGATGGTCGACAGGTTAACATAATTACAGCCATTTAGGGCCACGCGCTCAGCCCGCGGGTGAAAACGCATCTATCACCTTGTGATCGACACCTTCATTCTCCCCCGCCAGTTCGGCACTGAGCTTCGCCATAAACTCGACTAAAAAATGCGCGTTGTGCTGCGCCAGCTGCTTGCCTCTTACGGTTTGCATGGTTTGCGGTAGCTTCAGCAACTTAGTCTGGAAATGATCCAGCGCGTAACGTTTATCATCAAGCGGGCGATGCTGTGCGAGCGGATCTTCGGCATCAAACAGCGCCACGCCCAATGCCCCTGAAACGGCAAACACACGTGCCAGGCCAATCGCCCCCAGGGCTTCCAGCCGATCCGCATCCTGGACAATTTTAGCTTCCGTGGTTAAGGGGGCGATTTGCGCGCTGAAACTGTGAGCGGCAATGGCATGACAAACGGCCTCAATTTTCTCCGCCGGAAATTGCACGAACTCTTCACGGAGCAGGCGACGCGTCTCTTCTGCCGCCAGGATTGAAGAACGCTGCCGTTGCGGATGATTTTTCGCCAGGCTCACAATATCGTGGAAATAACAGGCTGTTAAAATCACCAGCATATCGACATCGTCATCTGCCGCCAGCTTCTGTGCCGTAGCCCAGACGCGGCGAAAATGACACACGTCATGGGCCGCGTCCTGGTGCTGATGATGGTTTTTCAACCAGTTTTCGAACTGTGCCTGCCAGTGTTGTAAGTCCATACGCGCTCCGTTGCCAAAGAGTCGCCACCTTAGCAGTTTTTATTCATAGCGTCTGCTACGTGCGGGACGAGGTCGGGTGTACCAGGCAATGCTGCCTAACAATGCCCCGACCAGAGCCATAAATAAAAATCCGACCAGTGCCCCTAACCACTTTTCCGCGGTAGAGCCTAAATCGCTTTCAAATCCCGACACGGGGGCATCGGGGATCCGGCTAATCACCCAGATGTAACGCGCCATTGCCCAGACGAAATAGCCACACCATGTATAGAAAGCCCACAAAGCCAGTTTGCCGCCAGGGCTGCGAGAGAGTCTCTCTTCCATCTTTGTCGAACCGTATTCCATTTTGAGATAACCCGGAAAATTCAGACTAAGCACTATTATGTGATAAAAGTCACATTTTTCCACATTGAATGAGCCAGTCAAGACTCAATCATTTTTTGAACAAATAGATAAATTTTGCGCAACGGCAGTGAATACAGGAAAAATCGTTTTGAGCGATTTTATTTATCTTTGATATCGGCTTTATTAATTCATTCAATCAATATATTAGCACTGATTACAATTATACCTTTTTATTATTCTGTGTCATGATGCCTCCGTTATTAGCCTTTTATCGTCTTGTTTATATTTTTTGGGCCGGCATGATGCCGGCTTTTTTTTATGCCTTCATTAATGTGCGCGTGATCACACCAGCCGTTTAGCGCATCAATCATTGATACCCCCTATCTTTCCGCTCAACTCATAACATATTGATATGCATTTATAATTTTCATGAATATTTATATTTAGAATTCATAATTATGAATTATATTAAATAGATTAGAAACATTTTGAAATCTTTTAAATATATTTGTTACATGTAGTCCTTAAAATAAAATGAACTTCATAGAATAGTATCCAAATGTGCTTTTTTTTTGGATAACGGCACTTATTGATATATTCATGAAGATTATAATCACAAGGGAATACATAATGAAAAGAAAAGTTCTGGCAATGCTGGTCCCGGCGTTATTAGTTGCTGGCGCAGCAAATGCGGCTGAAATTTATAATAAAGATGGCAATAAAGTTGATTTCTACGGCAAGATGGTTGGCGAACGCATCTGGTCAAATACTGATGATAATAACAGCGAAAACGAAGATACCTCCTATGCTCGTTTCGGTGTTAAAGGTGAAACCCAAATCACCAGCGAACTGACTGGTTTTGGTCAGTTTGAATACAACCTCGACGCCAGCAAGCCCGAAGGTGAAAACCAAGAAAAAACCCGTTTAACCTTCGCCGGTTTGAAATATAACGAGTTAGGATCATTTGACTATGGCCGTAACTACGGTGTTGCTTATGATGCCGCAGCTTATACCGATATGTTAGTTGAATGGGGTGGCGATTCCTGGGCTTCCGCTGACAACTTCATGAATGGTCGTACCAACGGTGTTGCAACCTACCGTAACTATGATTTCTTTGGCCTGGTTGATGGTCTTGATTTTGCGATTCAGTACCAAGGCAAAAACAGCAACCGTAGCACTAAGAAACAAAATGGTGACGGCTATGCGTTGTCTGTAGACTATAACATCAATGGTTTTGGTATCGTTGGTGCATATAGCAAATCTGATCGTACTAATGAACAAGCTAGTGACGGCTACGGTGATAACGCTGAAGTGTGGTCATTAGCAGCCAAGTATGATGCAAATAATATCTATGCAGCAATGATGTACGGTGAAACCCGCAACATGACCGTTTTGGCTAATGATCATTTTGCAAATAAAACCCAAAACTTTGAAGCTGTTGTACAGTATCAGTTCGACTTCGGTTTACGTCCGTCTTTAGGCTACGTATATTCCAAAGGCAAAGATCTTTATGCTCGTGATGGACATAAAGGTGTTGATGCTGACCGCGTAAATTATATCGAAGTTGGTACCTGGTACTACTTCAATAAGAACATGAACGTCTACACAGCATACAAATTCAACATGCTGGATAAAGATGACGCCGCCATTACTGGCGCAGCAGCTGATGACCAGTTTGCAGTTGGTATCGTCTACCAGTTCTAATCAGCCAACGCGCCGCGGCGTGTTACTGTAAAACTGAACACTAGCCTGAGTTCGTCCCTCATCGAACTCAGGCTTTTTTATTGGCATTTCATCTCCATCTGCGGCACACGCAATTGCCGAAGCATATCGATACAGCACCTTACCCTGCCCCTCCTGGCACAATAACATCAACCAGCTACTCTTCAAGCTAACACCCAAATGCATTTCTTTATAAATTAATCCGTAACAAACACGCTTCCCATATAGAAATATTTGCAAAAATAGTGCATGAAATAAGCTTTTTCTCTACCAATCCGCGATATAAATATTCATCAGCACCACAATATTCCACAGCACTAAATCTCTCCCCGCCACCCCGTACCTCTGATAATGGTCTAAAATCATTGAGGCCACTTGCGACGACGTTACTCAATAAGGAAAATTTGGCGTGAATAATATTCAACACCAGTGCAGCATCATCATTACATACTTACACCCGCCGACTACCGCTTTCGATATATTGACTCAATTTTCCAGCCTGGTTAAAAATAGCGACCAGCTCAGTCGCAAATATAGTGACTACCCTAACTAAGCAACAATAAGGAATACACTATGACTGTTCAAACAAGTAAAAATCCGCAGGTCGATATTGCTGAAGATAATGCCTTCTTCCCTTCAGAATATTCGCTTAGCCAATATACCAGTCCTGTCTCTGATCTTGATGGCGTGGACTATCCAAAACCGTATCGCGGTAAACATAAAATTCTGGTGATCGCCGCGGACGAACGTTATTTGCCAACCGATAACGGAAAACTGTTCTCGACCGGTAACCATCCGATTGAAACGTTGCTGCCGTTGTATCATCTCCATGCTGCAGGTTTCGAATTCGAAGTGGCGACCATTTCCGGTCTGATGACCAAGTTTGAATACTGGGCTATGCCGCACAAAGATGAAAAAGTAATGCCATTCTTTGAGCAGCATAAATCGTTGTTCCGCAATCCGAAGAAACTCGCGGATGTTGTCGCCAGCCTCAACGCTGATAGCGAATATGCAGCAATCTTTGTTCCTGGTGGTCATGGCGCACTTATTGGTTTACCTGAAAGCCAGGACGTAGCTGCCGCTTTACAGTGGGCAATCAAAAATGACCGTTTTGTTATCTCCCTTTGCCACGGCCCGGCGGCTTTTCTGGCGCTTCGCCACGGCGATAACCCACTGAATGGTTATTCCATTTGCGCATTCCCAGACGCCGCAGACAAACAAACGCCAGAGATAGGCTATATGCCGGGTCATCTCACCTGGTACTTCGGCGAAGAGCTGAAGAAAATGGGCATGAACATCATTAATGACGACATCACCGGGCGAGTACATAAGGACCGTAAAGTTCTCACCGGCGACAGTCCTTTCGCAGCGAATGCGTTGTGTAAACTGGCGGCGCAGGAAATGCTGGCAGCTTACGCGGGTTAATCCCTGTTACGTTTGAATGTAAGCGCATAATCAATCGCAGCCGCGTTAGTACTCACGACGTGGCTGCGTTTTTCACGGTTAATTTATGGCGTACTGAAGCCCTATGTTAATTTCTTTGCGGTAACGTAATCCGGAACACATTATGCTTATTGAGATAGTGATACGTAGCACTTCCCCCATGCAATTCGGCAATCGCTTTGACTAAAGAAAGGCCTAGTCCCTGACCTACGGAATGACGCGAATTATCTCCCCGCCAAAATCTACGGAAGAGTTTTTCAGGCTCATTAATTTTCGTTCCAGGGCTGGCGATATCAATATTAAGAGATCCGTTGGTATCAAGAAAACTGGTTATATGAATACGCGATTTTTCTGGTGAATATCTAATGGCATTAACAATAAGATTCGATAACATTCGTTGCAGTAAAATTTTATCCGCAAAGATTTGCTGATTGCACTCGACCTTAAAGCAAATCTCTTTCTCGTCTGAAAGATATTCAAGATAGTCCAACAAATTTTCGACTTCCTTATTGAGAGAAAGCGAGTCCAGTTTCACCAAAACATTGTTTTTATCTGCCCTGGCAAGAAACAGTATGTTCTCTGTTAACCGCGAAATATTTTCCAGCTCTTCAATGTTACCGGCAATTGTTTTTTGATATTCAGCGATACTTCTGGTTTGACTGAGCGTAACCTGATTCTGACCCAGTAATGCATTAATTGGCGTTCTAAGTTCATGAGCGAGATCGTCAGCAAACTGACTTAGACGCTCAAAATCTTTGACTAAAGCATGATGCATTTTATTCAACGCCTGCCCAAGAGGTTTTAGTTCTCTCGGTAATGCGCTAACCTCAACAGGCTCTCGGCTATCGTTATAATTCAGCGCTTCCGTTACACCAATCAACTTTTTGATCTCTCGTAACCCCGTTTGGATTAACAGCGGACTTAATACTGAGCACAGTATAATGGCGACAATGCAAATTATAATGCTATTGATTTTATACTGTTCAAGCATGTTATGTCTGGCTGAAGCCAATTTAGCCACAGTAACCGTTAATGATGGCGAAACTTCATCAATATTAATTCGTAAAGCATCTATCTCTGTATCATTAATAATGCTTCTGTAAATACCAGCTGCACTGATTGTCTCACTAGCAGGTATGTTATTTAACATGCCATCACTGACATTTGTCCGGTTAACAATTTTATTGATGCTATCACCATGAATGATCAAGATATCCTGACTAACATCCATCATCCGGTTAAAGTATACAGGTAACGTATCTGGATTTACCCCATCAATTAACAACTGCTTGATCTGCGCTGTCCGGTTAATGAGTGTTGTATCATCGCGCCATTTCAACTCACTTGCCAGGCCATTATAGAGAGTCCAGACAATTCCGGCGCCAGCAACAGACAGCAGCAATATAAAAAGCAAGGTTAAACGGACGGTTATAGATAATCTTTTCATTATTTTTTTACCGCTACGAATGAATAGCCCATCCCCCGGATTGTAGCGATTAGCTTCTCAGGAAAAGGATCATCAACTTTTGCGCGGAGCCTGCGAATGGCAACATCCACCGTATTGGTATCACTATCAAAGTTGATTCCCCAAATTTCACTCGCAATAACCGTTCTGGGTATAATTTCGCCAGCTCTGGAGGCCAGTAGCCAAAGTAACTGAAACTCCTTGCGCGTCAGTGTAATACTGATATTGTCCCTGCTCACACTTTGACTAACAGAGTCCATTCTTAAGCCGCTGATTTCTAATGTTGAATTCAAAGCGTGATGTTGCCTTAATTGTGCCCGAACCCTTGCCAGCAACTCAGAAAATGAAAAAGGTTTTACCAGATAATCATTTGCTCCACTGTCCAGCCCTCTGACTCTGTCATCGACAGAATCCCTTGCAGTAAGGCAAATAACAGGGGTTTGCTTTGCCGTTCTTAACGTTTGTAAGATCTGCCAGCCATCCATACCCGGAAGCATAATATCCAGAATGATCAATGCATAATCATCCTTCAGCGCAAGATAAAGCCCATCTCTGCCATCAGAAACGGCATCAATGACATAACCCGCTTCGGAAAGCCCCTGCGTTACCCACTCCTGGGTCCTTTGATTATCTTCAATAAGTAAAATCTTCATGAAAATAATATGCCATAAATTATATGTTATAGAAACAGCCTGGTTCATTACAAAATTGTAATGCTGCTGTAAGGTTACCCTGGACGCTTTTTCGCTATCCTCAAAACTCATTCACATGACAAGGATATAAACATGTTAAAGCGTTATTTAGTACTCTCGGTAGCAACGGCAGCATTTTCATTACCTTCTTTGGTTAATGCCGCACAACAAAACATTCTTAGCGTGCACATTTTGAACCAGCAAACAGGAAAACCCGCTGCTGACGTGACAGTCACTCTTGAAAAGAAGGCGGATAACGGCTGGTTACAACTTAATACCGCCAAAACAGATAAGGATGGACGAATTAAGGCACTGTGGCCCGAGCAAACTGCAACTACGGGCGATTACCGTGTCGTATTTAAAACCGGGGACTATTTCAAGAAACAAAATCTTGAAAGTTTCTTCCCTGAGATCCCCGTTGAATTTCATATTAATAAAGTGAACGAGCATTATCATGTGCCTTTATTACTTAGCCAATATGGGTATTCAACCTATCGTGGCAGTTAATGCATAAATATGTAAAAGCAGATCTCTGCTACTGTTAGGGAGGACACTCCCTGACAGATTAACAGTAAACGGCTCTTGCTGGCTAACGACAAAAAAGTGTGATGGCTTATGAAAAAGAATCAATTTTTAAAAGAATCAGATGTTACGGCCGAGTTGGTATTCTTTATGAAGCGTCGGCAGGTGTTAAAAGCACTGGGCATCAGTGCAGCTGCACTTTCTTTGCCTCACGCTGCGCATGCCGATCTGCTTAGCTGGTTTAAAGGGAACGATCGCCCACCCGCCCCCGCCGGAAAAGCGCTGGAGTTCAGCAAGCCTGCCGCCTGGCAAAATAACCTGCCACTGACGCCAGCAGATAAAGTCTCCGGTTATAACAACTTCTATGAATTCGGGCTGGATAAAGCCGATCCCGCCGCTAATGCTGGTAGCCTGAAAACCGATCCATGGACACTGAAAATCAGCGGCGAAGTGGCAAAACCATTGACCCTCGATCACGATGATTTAACCCGTCGCTTCCCGCTGGAAGAGCGTATTTATCGTATGCGCTGCGTGGAAGCGTGGTCGATGGTGGTGCCGTGGATTGGTTTTCCGCTGCACAAATTGCTGGCGCTTGCCGAACCCACCAGCAATGCGAAGTATGTCGCTTTCGAAACAATTTATGCACCGGAACAGATGCCAGGCCAGCAGGACCGCTTTATCGGCGGTGGGCTGAAATATCCTTATGTCGAAGGATTGCGTCTCGACGAAGCAATGCATCCGCTCACACTGATGACCGTAGGTGTTTATGGCAAGGCGTTACCGCCACAAAATGGCGCGCCGGTGCGACTGATTGTGCCGTGGAAATATGGCTTTAAAGGGATTAAATCGATAGTCAGTATTAAGCTGACCCGCGAGCGTCCGCCAACCACCTGGAATCTGGCAGCGCCTGACGAATACGGTTTTTACGCCAACGTTAATCCGCATGTTGATCACCCGCGCTGGTCACAGGCTACCGAACGATTTATTGGTTCAGGCGGCATCCTCGATGTACAGCGCCAGCCAACGCTACTGTTTAATGGTTACGCCGACCAGGTGGCATCGCTGTATCGTGGCCTGGATTTGCGGGAGAATTTCTGAATGCGTCTGACAGCAAAACAGGTGACATGGCTGAAAGTTTGCCTGCATCTTGCCGGATTGTTGCCGTTTCTCTGGCTGGTCTGGGCGATCAATCACGGTGGACTGGGTGCCGATCCGGTGAAAGATATTCAGCATTTTACCGGTCGCACTGCACTGAAATTTTTGCTGGCGACCTTGTTAATCACACCTCTGGCACGCTACGCAAAACAGCCGTTATTGATACGCACTCGCCGCCTGTTAGGCTTATGGTGCTTTGCCTGGGCGACACTGCATTTAACCAGTTACGCATTGCTGGAGCTGGGCGTGAATAATCTGGCGTTATTAGGCAAGGAGTTAATTACCCGGCCTTATTTAACGTTAGGAATTATCAGCTGGGTTATTTTGCTTGCTTTAGCGTTTACTTCAACCCAGGCGATGCAGCAAAAACTCGGCAAGCACTGGCAACAGTTGCATAATTTCGTCTATCTTGTCGCGATCCTGGCCCCAATACATTATCTGTGGTCGGTGAAGATTATTTCACCGCAGCCGCTCATCTACGCTGGGCTGGCTGTACTGCTTTTAGCTTTACGGTATAAGAAGTTGCGTTCCCTTTTTAACCGGTTACGCAAGCAGGTTCACAACAAATTATCTGTATAACTTCATATTGCCGACAAAGTACGCGTTATCCCTGCCGGATGTGGCGCGAGCGCCCTATCCGGCCTACGCAGATCACATCAGGTTATGTTTCGTTTGTCATCAACCTCAAATTATCAACATAATTCATTTTATTTCAATAAGATAGATAAGTACACCTGAGAAAACTATGCTCTCATCTCCTAAGAGTTGTTGCATTTTGTCATATGTTACAATATAACATTACACATCATATACAATGACTCTGGAGGAAACTGTTTTGGCGATTCGTCTTCACAAACTGGCTGTTGCTTTAGGTGTCTTTATTGTTAGCGTTCCTGCCTTTTCGCATGGTCATCACTCACACGGCAAACCCTTAACAGAGGTCGAACAAAAAGCTGCTAATGGTGTTTTTGATGATGCCAATGTACAAAACCGAACGCTCAGTGACTGGGATGGAGTCTGGCAATCCGTTTATCCTTTACTGCAAAGTGGCAAACTTGACCCCGTCTTTCAGAAGAAAGCGGATGCAGATAAAACTAAAACATTTGTTGAAATTAAAGATTATTATCACAAAGGTTATGCAACAGATATCGAGATGATTGGCATTGAGGACGGCATTGTTGAATTCCATAGAAATAATGAAACAACATCCTGTAAATATGATTACGATGGATACAAAATACTCACCTATAAATCAGACAAGAAAGGCGTTCGTTACTTATTCGAATGTAAAGATCCTGAAAGCAAAGCCCCTAAATATATACAATTTAGCGATCATATAATTGCACCACGAAAATCATCTCATTTTCACATTTTTATGGGTAATGATTCACAGCAATCTTTATTAAATGAAATGGAAAACTGGCCAACGTATTATCCATATCAGTTGAGTAGCGAAGAAGTGGTCGAGGAAATGATGTCTCATTGAGTATTCTCATGATAACGCCTCGATGCCGCTTTAGTAAGTCATCATAACTGCCACTGGTCCATCCACAAACGCCACTGAACGCAAGCTAGCTACAGACACGCTCATCACTATGACGTGTCTGTATATTAATAAGCTAACCCGCATTGAGTTAACCAATAACGGATTCCATACACAATACGGCCAACAGAGAAAGATACCTGTGCTCACGCCATTGCTTATATTGGCTGGTTACAATGTGCACTATCAATTTTTTAAATAACAAATTCTTAAAACCTGGATTTGCCCCTATATTTCCAGACATCTGTTATCACTTAACCCATTACAAGCCCGCTGCCGCAGATATTCCCGTGG
>NZ_JAYQWM010000036.1:0-43918 GCF_036662595.1 Escherichia sp. Lx600-2
CATTAGTTGACATAACATACTGAATTAACATGGGAATTTAAAAACACACTTTAAACAATCATTTCCCGAAAGACATTTTGAAAATAGATCAATTGCAACATTACGGTCAGATAAAGACACTCCTGTGATATTAAACCTGTGCCGTTATGAACGGCCATAAATACGACGTGTGTAACTTATTTTACTCTCTGTCTTACAAAGGATTACCCATGAAGAAAGCAACACTTGTGATTGGCGTTATTGGCGCGGACTGCCATGCAGTAGGCAATAAAGTTCTGGACCGCGTTTTTAGCAACCACGACTTCAGAGTCATTAATCTGGGCGTAATGGTCAGCCAGGACGAATATATTGATGCGGCCATTGAAACTGGCGCTGACGCGATTGTCGTCTCCTCTATCTATGGGCATGGCGATATCGACTGTCTGGGCATGCGCGAACGCTGCATCGAGCGTGGACTGGGGGACATCCTGCTCTATGTGGGCGGTAACCTGGTGGTCGGAAAACATGACTTCGCTGACGTGGAAACCAAATTCAAAGAGATGGGATTTGATCGCGTCTTTGCCCCAAGTCATGACTTAGAAGATGTTTGTCAGCTGATGGCCCACGATATCAACCAACGTCATGACGTTGATACTCGTATTCTTGAAGAGGCTATCTGATGCAAATCGTCTCTGTCGATATTGGATCGACGTGGACCAAAGCAGCCCTCTTCACCCGGGAGGGGGACGCGTTAACGTTGGTTAACCACGTACTGACCCCAACCACCACCCATCATCTGGCGAAGGGGTTTTTCTCCAGCCTGAACCAGGTGTTAAACGTAGATAATGCCCTCCCCCTGTTAAACAGCGGTGAGGTTGCATTGAAGTATTCCTCCTCTGCCAAAGGTGGGCTGGCGGTTGCCGCAATGGGATTGGTGCCTTCTATCACCCTGGAAACCGCGAAAGTAACCGCTCACTCTGCGGGTGCTAAAATTGCGCAATATTACGCCTACAAGCTGAACCGCCGTGATATCCAGGCACTGGAAGAAACGCAGCCCGATATTCTCTTGTTCACCGGCGGCACCGACGGCGGAGAAGAAAGCTACGGACTGAATAACGCCCGTGTGCTGGCAGAATCCAAACTCGACTGCGCCATTATTTATGCCGGAAACCGGGATATTCAGGACGAGGTGCAGGAGATCCTCGGGCATAAAGACCTGACCATCGTCGACAATGTTCTGCCCGATCTTGACCATCCGAACCCTTTAGCCGCACGCCAGGCTATTTGCGACATATTCCTTAAACGCATCGTTAAAGGGAAAGGGCTGGATGTCATTGTTGATAAAACAGGCGAAGAACCAATGCCGACACCATGGACGGTCTTTGAACTGGTCAAGGCAATCAGTAACGTCGATCACAGCTGGAAAGAGTTCATGCTGATCGACATGGGCGGCGCAACCACCGATGTTTATTCCGCCTGTGCCAACACGCTCTCGCCCGACACCGTTTTACACGGCGTACCGGAACCCTTCGTAAAACGGACGGTGGAAGGCGATCTGGGAATGCGCGTCTCGGCAGTGGTGGTTGGTGAAAGTGCGAAAGAGTTAGTCAATGTGAATTTTGCTCAGCAACCCGCACAGCTGGACGCTTTTTATCATTACCTCCGTCATCTAGTCGCTCATCCCGACTACTTACCCGCAAATGCAGAAGAGAAATATTTCGATACCGTCCTGGCCGGACTGTGTGTGGGTTATGCCACCGAAAGACATGCGGGCACCAAAAAAGAGGTCTGCACCTGCGTCGGCAATGTCGATTTACAGATGGGACGTGACCTGACAACCGTGCGTAAAGTCGTCGGATCCGGCGGATGGCTCTCGCGTGCCAGTCAGTTCGATATGCATCACTGGTTGAAATACCGCGAGTTAAACGACGACGGTAAACGCATTCTCTTACCGACCGAATTTGAATATTACCGCGATTCCCGGGGGCTATTACCACTGCTGGCAAACGTCGCCAGAGTCGATCCGCTGGCCGCCGCGCGCACCAGTATTCAATGCTTAACCCTATAACAATTAAGGCTGCAATCAATGGAACTTCGAAATAAGAAATTAACCCATGACGAATTCATGACCGAGCGGCAACAGGTACTGAAAACCTGGGAAACCGGCAAGGATGTTGAAATCTTTGAAGATGGCGTTAAATACCAACAAACCATCCCTGAGCATAAACGCTTCTCTCTTGCGCTGCTGAAAGCAGACAAGGAAGGTAAAACCCTTAGCCAACCGCGCGCAGGTGTGGCGCTGATGGACGAACACATCGAACTGCTGAAAACACTACAAGAAGAGTGCGATCTGCTGCCAAGCACCATCGATGCATATACCCGTCTGAATCGGTACGAAGAAGCGGCTGTAGGGATTAAAAAATCCATCGAAGCCGGAACCTCTAAACTGAACGGTTTACCGGTAGTTAACCATGGTGTCGCAGCTTGCCGTCGCCTCACCGAAACCCTGCAAAAACCGCTACAGATCCGCCACGGCACGCCAGATGCGCGTCTGCTGGCTGAAATCTCAATGGCCAGCGGCTTTACCAGTTATGAAGGCGGTGGCATTTCCTACAACATTCCGTATGCCAAACGCGTAACGCTGGAAAAATCGATCCGCGACTGGCAGTACTGCGACCGTTTAATGGGGATGTATGAAGAACACGGGATCCGCATCAACCGCGAACCGTTTGGCCCACTAACGGGTACGCTGATCCCGCCGTTTATCTCGCACTCTATCGCGATAATCGAAGGCTTGCTGGCACTGGAACAGGGTGTGAAATCTATCACCGTTGGTTATGGCCAGGTCGGCAGCCTGACGCAGGATGTTGCGGCGATCCAGTCTCTGCGTGAACTTGCACACGAATACTTTCAGAGCTATGGCTATACCGACTATGAATTGAGTACCGTGTTTCACCAGTGGATGGGCGGCTTTCCGGAAGACGAATCGAAAGCGTTCGCTATTATCTCCTGGGGCGCAGCCGTCGCGGGGATGTCTGGTGCCACCAAAGTCATCACCAAAAGTCCGCACGAAGCCTGGGGTATCCCGACTGCCGCTGCCAACATTCAGGGGCTGAAAGCCTCCCGCCAGATGCTCAACATGGTCAATGAGCAGAAATTCCCGCCGTGCCCTGCGGTTGAACTGGAAATTGAACTGATTAAGAGCGAGGTTCGCGCGGTACTGAATAAAGTGTTCGAACTGGGTAATGGTGATATTGCGCGCGGTACGGTGCTGGCATTTGAAGCGGGCGTACTGGATGTGCCGTTTGCGCCAGCCGCCTGCAACGCGGGCAATATTCTTCCGGTCCGTGACAACACCGGCGCGATACGCGTACTGGAAGCCGGAGCCGTTCCATTGCCAAAAGATATTCTCGACCTCCACCACGATTACGTCGCGGAACGCGCACGCTTTGAAGGACGCCAACCGACATTCCAGATGGTTGTAGATGACATCAATGCTGTATCCCACAGTAAATTAATAGAAAGACCATAATGAAAATAAAACAGGCTCTGTTCACCGCTGGCTACTCCTCATTCTATTTCGATGACCAGCAGGCGATAAAAAACGGAGCGGGTCATGACGGCTTTTTTTATACCGGGGAGCCGGTAACACAGGGGTTTAACGCCGTTCGTCAGGCCGGGGAGTGCGTATCGGTACAGTTGATTCTGGAAAACGGCGCGGTCGCTGTAGGTGACTGTGCTGCCGTACAGTATTCCGGGGCAGGTGGTCGCGATCCACTGTTCCTCGCAGAGCACTTTATTCCGTTCCTCAACGACCATATCAAGCCATTACTGGTAGGCCGCGATGTGGATGCTTTCCTGCCGAATGCCCGTTTCTTCGACAAACTGCGTATTGACGGCAACTTGCTGCATACCGCCGTGCGCTACGGATTATCACAGGCGCTGCTTGATGCTACTGCGCTGGCAACCGGCCGTCTGAAAACTGAAGTGGTCTGTGATGAATGGCAGTTGCCACACGTGGCGGAATCCATTCCATTATTTGGCCAGAGCGGCGACGATCGATATATCGCCGTCGATAAGATGATCCTTAAGGGCATCGACGTGCTGCCCCATGCGCTGATTAATAACGTCGAAGAGAAGCTGGGCTTTAAAGGTGAAAAACTGCGCGAATATGTCCGCTGGCTGTCGGATCGCATTCTGAGCAAGCGCACCAGCGCACGCTACCACCCTACCCTGCACATCGATGTATACGGCACTATCGGTCTGATCTTCGATATGGATCCGCTTCGCTGTGCGCAATACATCGCCAGCCTGGAAAAAGAAGCGCAAGGCCTGCCGCTCTACATTGAAGGGCCGGTCGATGCCGGTAACAAGCCCGACCAAATTCGCCTGCTGACCGCGATTACCAAAGAGCTGACGCGCCTCGGTTCCGGCGTGAAAATTGTGGCCGATGAATGGTGTAACACCTACCAGGATATTGTTGATTTCACTGATGCCGCCAGTTGTCACATGGTGCAAATCAAAACCCCGGATCTTGGAAGTATTCACAACATCGTCGATGCGGTTCTTTACTGCAACAGCCACAGCATGGAAGCGTACCAGGGCGGCACCTGCAATGAAACTGATGTTAGTGCCCGCACCTGTGTCCACGTCGCCCTTGCCGCTCGCCCTATGCGTATGCTGGTAAAACCAGGGATGGGTTTTGACGAAGGCCTCGATATCGTCTTCAACGAAATGAATCGTACTATCGCGCTGTTGCAGGCTAAGGATTAACAAATGGCTCGTTCTTTTAAAGTCTTATCGCCAACGGCAATCCTCGGGTATGGATTCCCGGAAGAGAGCTTCCGTAAAGCGATGGCAGAATCGCCCGATCTGATCGCCGTTGATGCAGGCTCTTCCGATCCAGGCCCCCACTACCTCGGGGCAGGCAAACCGTTTACCGATCGCGCAGGGGTCAAGCGCGATCTGCGCTATATGATCACCGCAGGCGTGCAAAATAATATACCGGTGGTGATCGGAACGGCTGGCGGTTCTGGTGCCGCACCACACCTGGAGTGGTGCCGAGAAATAATTCATGAGATTGCCCAGGAAGAGCACCTCTCGTTCTCGATGGCGTTGATCCCGGCAGACGTTGACAAAGCCATCGTCCACCAGGCGCTGGATAACGGCAAAATCACGGCGCTGGATTTTGTCCCGCCGTTAACCCACGACGCGATTGACGAAAGTACGTATATCGTCGCGCAAATGGGCATCGAACCCTTCCAGCGGGCGCTGAAAGAAGGCGCGCAAGTGGTGCTGGGTGGGCGCGCTTACGACCCGGCCTGCTTTGCTGCGCTACCGATCATGCAAGGCTTTGATGAAGGTCTGGCGCTGCATTGTGGGAAAATCCTTGAGTGCGCAGCAATCGCCGCAACGCCCGGCTCAGGCTCTGACTGTGCGATGGGCATCATTGATGACAACGGCTTTACGCTGAAGACATTTAATCCGAAGCGTAAATTTACCGAAACGTCAGCAGCTGCACACACACTGTATGAGAAATCCGATCCCTACTTCCTGCCAGGACCTGGCGGCGTGTTGAACCTGAAAGGCTGCACATTTAAAGCAGTCAATGACGGCGAAGTGTACGTCAGCGGTTCTAAGCATGAAGAAACGCCGTATGCCCTGAAACTGGAAGGTGCGCGACGGGTGGGCTTCCGCTGTCTGACCATCGCCGGAACGCGCGACCCGATCATGATCGCCGGGATCGATAAAATCATCGATGAAGTCAAAACCAGCGTTTCGCGTAACCTGTCGTTAGACGATGACAGCATTCGCATCATTTTCCACCTGTACGGTAAAAACGGGGTGATGGGCGACCATGAACCGATGCAAACTGCCGGGCATGAGCTGGGGATTGTCCTTGATGTAGTTGCACCGACCCAGGAAATTGCCAATAGCGTTTGCTCGCTGGTGCGCTCTACCATGCTGCACTACGGCTATGAAAACCGCATCGCTACCGCAGGCAACCTGGCGTTCCCGTTCTCCCCTTCTGATATCCAGGGCGGGCCGGTATACGAATTTTCCATATATCACCTGATTGAAGCCAACGACGCTCTGCGTTTTGATTTCCATATTGAACAGGTGACGCCAGAAGGAGTTCAGGCATGAAACAGTCAATTGTCTCACTGGCGCAAGTCATTCGTTCGAAAAATGCCGGACCTTACGAACTGGTTTTAGATATTTTATTTAAAACGAAAGAAAACTATGAGCGAGTTAAATCATCAGGGCAATTAACCCCAGAACTGATTGCGCGCTTATATCATGTTGAACCTGACTTTATTCATCGTATTGTCTGGTTTGATCCTTCTAACGCAGTAAAAATCGTCATGCCACGAGATATTATCTCCGGGAATGTAGGTGACAATGATGTCTATGGTGCACAGCAACATGCACCTTTATTAAATATGAGTTTCGATTTGTAAAAATCCGAATACTTTTAGCCAACTGACATCCCGTCACTTATTGCAGTTCAACACTTCAGCTATTTGTAAGGTTGTAATAGCAGGTAGATGCCTGAATCTCTATTCAGGCATCTACTTCTCCTGATTCTGATTTATCGCCGTGCACCTGATGGAGGAAAAAATGAAGAAAATAAGTTTAACCACGATGATTCTTTTGGCGCTGGTACTTGGAATGATTATCGGCGTAGTGCTCAATAACACTGCTTCACCGGAAACCGCAAAACTCTATGCGCAAGAAATATCGATATTCACGACGATTTTCTTACGACTGATAAAAATGATTATCGCTCCGTTAGTGGTCTCTACCCTGGTGGTAGGTATTGCTAAAATGGGCGATGCCAAAGCCCTTGGTCGTATTTTTTCTAAAACACTCTTTTTATTTATTTGCGCCTCATTGCTGTCAATTGCCTTAGGCTTGATAACGGTAAATTTCTTCATGCCAGGTACAGGAATTAATTTTGTTGCACACGGTGCCGAAACCACCGGAGTGGTCGCGGCAGAACCCTTTACGCTAAAAGTATTTATTTCGCATGCTTTCCCCACCAGCATTGTCGATGCCATGGCGCACAATGAAATTTTGCAAATCGTGGTGTTCTCAATTTTCCTCGGCTGTAGCCTGACGGCGATTGGCGAGAAAGGCAGCGCCATCGTTCACGCCTTAGATTCGCTGGCACATGCCATGTTAAAGCTCACTGGCTACGTCATGCTCTTCGCTCCCCTGACCGTATTCGCTGCTATTTCAGCATTGATTGCTGAACGAGGACTGGCAGTTATGGTGAGCGCCGGGATCTTTATGGGTGAATTTTATTTCACCATGTTATTACTTTGGGTGCTGCTTATCGGTCTGGCCATCGTTTATGTCGGCCCCTGCATCAGACGCCTGACCCGCGCCCTTTCGGAACCCGCCCTGCTGGCATTTACCACATCCAGTTCTGAAGCGGCTTTTCCGGGAACGCTTGAAAAACTGGAGCAATTTGGCGTTTCCCCCAAAATTGCCAGCTTTGTCTTACCCATTGGCTACTCATTTAATCTCGTTGGATCAATGGCCTACTGCTCCTTCGCCACAGTTTTCATCGCCCAGGCCTGCAATATCCATTTATCCATCGGTGAACAAATCACCATGCTGTTGATCCTGATGTTGACCTCGAAAGGAATGGCTGGCGTACCACGCGCCTCAATGGTGGTTATCGCCGCCACGCTCAACCAGTTCAATATTCCGGAAGCGGGGCTGATCTTGCTGATGGGCGTTGATCCGTTCCTTGATATGGGGCGTTCCGCGACAAACGTCATGAGCAACGCAATGGGCGCTGCGATGGTGAGTCGGTGGGAAGGCGAACATTTCGGCGAGGGCTGTCGGGGTAAAGCATTAAAACCCAATGAATCGAACGTTGCTCTGCCCTGAGGGGGATCTTAAGCAATCAGAAGCCAATGACTACGCATTTTTATAAGCCGGATCATGAAGTTAGACGGCAATTAAGTAACACTAACGTTTAAGGTGAAAAGTGAAATATGTCCAAACCATTTATCTGGCAAGAACCGTTTCTACAAAATAAAGACGGTACAGAATATACATTAATTAGCGATCAGCATATTACAGTAACGGAATTAGACGGCGAAGAAGTGATAAAAATCGCTCCTGAAGCATTAACGCTGCTTGCCCGGCAGGCATTTTATGAAGCCTCTTTTTTCTTACGTTCCGCTCATTTGCAACAGGTCGCCAGCATTCTTAACGATCAGCAGGCCAGTAGTAATGATAAATACGTTGCGTTGCAGTTATTACGTAATGCTGAAGTCTCAGCAAAAGGGGTATTACCCAACTGTCAGGATACCGGCACCGCAACTATTGTTGCCAGTAAAGGGCAACAGATATGGACGGGAGGTAACGACGCTGAAGCCTTAAGCAAAGGCATTTACAGTACTTTCCAGGAAAATAATCTGCGCTTTTCACAAAATGCGCCGCTGGATATGTATACCGAAGTCAATACGCAAACCAATCTCCCGGCGCAGATTGATATCAGCGCTGTCGCTGGTGATGAGTACCATTTTCTCTGTGTTAATAAAGGGGGCGGCTCCGCCAATAAAGCCGCGCTTTATCAGGAAACCAAATCCTTATTGCAACCAGAAAAACTGACCGCATTTTTAATCGAAAAAATGAAATCGCTGGGCACCGCTGCCTGCCCGCCTTACCACATCGCCTTTGTCGTCGGAGGGCTTTCAGCCGATCAAACCTTAAAAGTTGCCAAGCTGGCCTCAACGAAATATTACGACAATTTGCCCACCAGCGGAAACGAGCAGGGACAAGCATTCCGTGATATTGAGCTGGAAAAAGCGTTGCTCGAGGCCAGTCAGCAATTTGGTATTGGTGCACAATTTGGGGGGAAATATTTCGCTCATGATATTCGCGTCATTCGTCTGCCGCGTCACGGTGGCTCTTGCCCGATAGCTATGGCGCTCTCCTGTTCTGCCGATCGCAATATCAAAGCAAAAATTAACAAACACGGTATCTGGCTGGAAAAACTCGAACACAATCCGGGGCAATATATTCCAGCCTCATTGCGGGAAGAAAATCACGCGCAACATGTACAACTGGATCTAAACCGTCCGTTGCGTGACGTGATGCTGGATCTCGCCAGATTACCGGTAGGTACCCGCGTGTCGTTAAGTGGTCCCATCGTAGTGGCGCGCGATATCGCCCACGCCAAAATAAAAGCGCGGCTGGATAGCGGCGAATCGATGCCGGAGTACCTGAAGCATCATATTGTCTATTACGCTGGCCCGGCGAAAACACCGGAGAACATGGCCTGCGGTTCACTGGGTCCAACCACGGGCGGTCGAATGGACGGTTATGTCGATACCTTCCAGGCGGCCGGCGGCAGTCTGGTGATGTTATCGAAAGGTAACCGCAGCCAGCAGGTCACCGATGCCTGTCACAAACATGGCGGCTTCAATCTGGGAAGTATTGGCGGTGCAGCTGCGTTACTGGCGCAAGAATATGTCAAAAGTTTGCGTTGCCTGGAATACCCGGAGCTGGGTATGGAAGCGGTGTGGATGATGGAAGTGGAAAATCTGCCCGCATTCATCCTGGTAGATGATAAAGGCAATAATTTCTTTAGTCAGTTTGAGCAGCAACATCGCTGCGCCAGTTGCCCTGCGGGACATTAAGGAAAATGAATGGAAGCGCGAATTTCAACTGAACGGCATGTGCAGCGCCAACAGAAATTGAAGGAACAGGTCGATACGCGCGTCGCAGCGGCGATAGAGAAAAAAGGGATCTTGATTGTTTTCACCGGCAACGGCAAAGGGAAATCCACTGCCGCGTTTGGTACTGTGACGCGCGCGGTGGGTCATGGCAAAACGGTGGGGGTTGCGCAGTACATCAAGGGGCAATGGGACAACGGCGAATACAACCTTCTCCAGCCGCTGGGGGTTGAGTTTCATATTATGGGAACCGGTTTTACCTGGGAGACACAGAACCGGCAAGCGGATATCGACGCGGCGAAAGAGGTCTGGTCGGAAAGCAAACGGATGCTGGCTGACAAGCGTTACGACTTAGTGGTGCTTGATGAGCTGACCTATATGCTGGCTTACCATTATCTGGATACCGAAGAAGTGATCGCTTCTCTGCAAAACCGCCCGGCACAACAAAGCGTCATTGTCACCGGACGCGGTTGCCACAGTCAGATATTAAAAATGGCGGATACGGTAAGCGAAATCCGCCCCGTCAAACATGCTTTTGATAACGGCATTCAGGCCCAGCCGGGTATCGACTGGTAATAACTGCGCCTGGCATCCCGCCAGGCGCAGGTTTTACATCTCCTGCGGTACGACCGATTTCGCCAGCAACCATTCACGAAATTGCTGCAAGTGCGGTGAGTCAGACTTCTCTTCCTGCCACGTCATAATAAAACGATTACCGGTACGAATAGGCACATCACAGGGAATCACCATATCGCCACTATCCAAATCATGTTGAATAGCGAAACGTGGTAACAGCGCCACGCCGAGATTAGAGCGCACGGCGGCAATCAGCATTGAAAGCAAATCGAAACGTGGTCCGTTATTGACCAGCGGACTGCTAACGCCAGATAAAGCAAACCACTCTTCCCAGCCAGTAATACGGGTGCTTTGATGCAGAAGCGGTAACTCAGTAAGCAGTTCTGCCACTGACAGCTTTTGATCGGACATTGCAAGCAAACTGCCGCTGCATACCGGCAAAATCTCCTCATCAAAGAGATATTCTACTTCCGCCCAGGGCGCGCAAAAATTTTCGCGCATAATGACAGCATCGTACTCCCGATTAAGAAAATCGCCGTTATTAGCTAAAGAATGAATATTAACAATAATATCGGGATGTAACTTTGTGAATTCATGTAAATTTGGGATTAACCAGTGGGTACTAAAAGTAGGATTAACGGCAAGTTCAATAACCTGAACCGTAGGCTGCCAGGTCATAATGGTATTGGTATCGCGTTCCAGCTTATTTAATGTTTCTTTTACTATCCCCAGATAATACTTCCCTGCATCATTAAGAAAAATACGTTTTTTAGAGTGTGAAAATAACGGAGTACGTAAAAATTCCTCCAGCGCACTTACTTGTCTGAATACTGCACTTTGGGTTAACGCTAACTCCTCTGCCGCTCTGGTATAACTTTCATGACGTGCGACGACCTCAAAAGTCACCAGCAGTTCCGTTTTAGGTATTTTCCCTCGCATAATGCCGTCCCTTAAAAATAGTTTAAACAATCAAAAATACATTACTTATTACGAAGTAATGGTAACCAAAGCAGCAATAAATAATTTATAAGAATCATGATTGACATTTATAAACCAGTAAGCCTGGCGTGACAAATATCTTAATCAGATAATAATAATCCGAAAAGCACAGCGCCTTTCGAATTATCCGGAATCACATTAAGTGAAAATTATTAAATTGATATCATTTATCATATCTGTGGATATTATGATAAACAATCAACAAAGATTTTATTTTTGATTTATAGCATATCCCTCTAAGAATTTTTGCGATGCTGCAATATCCGGGGTAAAGACCCGATCCTGGCTGACAAATGGCACGACTTGACGAAAAGCGGTGAACATCGCTTTTGTTGATTTACTTAACGCTACGGTCAAACGCTGGGAAGCCAGTGCATCAGGTAACGATTCGAAATTCGCCGTCGTTCTTATTCGTGGCTTGCGGTCGGTTGCGGCAATCCACAGTGGCTGTGGTCATGCAGTCAAGCCTGCAGTCAGATTTCGACCGTGGTTAACCGTTTAAGGCATAAAAAAGGCCATCATACGATGGCCAACCATGTCGAAACCGACAGCCCTTCGCCATTCCTGTAGAGGGAAGCGGCGAGGGCTATTTCTTATTACAGATATTTATTTCAGAACAGTTTTCAGTGCTTCACCGATATCCGCCAGGCTGCGAACGGTTTTCACGCCTGCGGCTTCCAGAGCAGCGAATTTCTCATCCGCAGTCCCTTTCCCACCGGCAATGATGGCACCCGCGTGGCCCATACGTTTGCCTTTCGGCGCAGTCACACCAGCGATGTAACCCACAACTGGCTTGGTAACGTGCTCTTTGATGTACGCAGCTGCTTCTTCTTCAGCGCTACCGCCGATCTCACCGATCATCACGATCGCTTCGGTCTGCGGATCTTTTTCGAACATTTCGAGAATGTCGATAAAGTTAGAGCCAGGGATCGGGTCACCGCCGATACCGACACAGGTCGACTGACCGAAACCGTAATCCGTGGTCTGTTTAACCGCTTCATAGGTCAGTGTACCGGAACGGGAAACGATACCCACTTTACCCGGTTTGTGAATGTGACCAGGCTGGATACCGATTTTGCATTCACCCGGAGTGATAACGCCTGGGCAGTTCGGGCCGATCATACGAACGCCTGCTTCATCCAGCTTCACTTTCACGGTCAGCATATCCAGCGTCGGGATGCCTTCAGTGATGGTGATAATCAGTTTGATGCCTGCGTCGATGGCTTCCAGAATGGAGTCTTTGCAGAACGGTGCTGGTACGTAGATAACAGAAGCGGTAGCGCCAGTAGCAGCAACAGCTTCACGCACGGTGTTGAACACCGGCAGGCCGAGGTGGGTAGTACCGCCTTTACCTGGAGTTACGCCACCAACCATTTTGGTGCCGTATGCAATGGCCTGTTCAGAGTGGAAAGTCCCCTGGCTACCGGTAAAGCCCTGGCAGATAACCTTGGTGTTTTTATCAATTAAAATGGACATTATTTCCCCTCCACTGCGGCAACAACCTGCTGAGCTGCATCCGTCAGACCTTTTGCTGCAATAATATTCAGGCCGCTGTCAGCCAGTTTCTTCGCGCCGAGTTCGGCGTTGTTACCTTCCAGACGTACCACGACCGGTACGTTAACACCCACTTCCGCTACCGCGCCGATGATACCGTCAGCGATCAGATCGCAACGAACGATACCGCCGAAGATGTTAACCAGAACGGCTTTCACTTTGTCGTCAGAGAGGATGATTTTGAACGCTTCGGTTACACGTTCTTTGGTTGCGCCGCCGCCAACGTCCAGGAAGTTAGCCGGTTCTCCGCCGTGCAGTTTAACGATGTCCATCGTACCCATCGCCAGACCTGCGCCGTTAACCATACAACCGATGTTACCGTCCAGCGCAACGTAGTTCAGTTCCCACTGTGCAGCCTGTGCTTCACGCGGATCTTCCTGCGACTGGTCGCGCATTTCGCGCAGATCAGGCTGGCGGAACAGTGCGTTGCCATCAGCGCCCAGTTTGCCGTCGAGGCAGACCAGATCGCCCTGTTTGGTAATAACCAGCGGGTTGATTTCGATCAGCGCCAGGTCGCGCTCCAGGAAAATGGTCGCCAGGCCCATGAAGATTTTGGTGAACTGCTGAACCAGTTTACCTTCCAGACCCAGTTTGAACGCCAGCTCGCGTCCTTGATACGGCATCGGGCCAGTCAGCGGATCAAGCGCAACTTTATGGATCAGGTGCGGAGTTTCTTCCGCCACTTTTTCGATTTCCACGCCGCCTTCGGTGGAGGCCATAAAGACCACGCGACGTGAACTACGGTCAACAACGGCACCGAGATACAGCTCTTTAGCGATATCGGTCGCCGCTTCAACCAGAATCTGGTTAACCGGTTGGCCATTGGCATCTGTTTGATACGTTACCAGACGCTTGCCCAGCCAGTTTTCTGCAAAAGCACGGATGTCTTCTTTACTGTTTACAACTTTCACACCGCCCGCTTTACCGCGGCCACCAGCGTGAACCTGACATTTCACTACCCACGGACCGGCACCGATTTTTGAAGCGGCTTCTTCTGCTTCGCGCGGAGTAGTACAGGCATAACCCACCGGTGCTGGTAAGCCATAGCGGGCAAAAAGTTGTTTTGCCTGATATTCATGTAAGTTCATGTGTTCTGTCCATCCTTCAGTAATCGTTATCTTTTAAACCGTAGACCGAATATTTCGTATCGCTCCCGGGTATTGTCGGTCACCCGTAGGCCTGATAAGACGCGCAAGCGTCGCATCTGGCATCGCTTGTCGGATGCGGCGCGAGCGCCTTATCCGACCTACATCGGTGCTTCCCGTAGGCCTGATAAGACGCGTTCAGCGTCGCATCAGGCTTCAATTGCCGGAGAAGGCGATAATGTCTTATCCGGTCTACAGTGCAGGTGAAACTTAAACTACTACACGTCCAGCAGCAGACGCGTCGGATCTTCCAGCAACTCTTTGATCGTTACCAGGAAGCCCACGGATTCGCGACCATCGATCAGACGGTGATCGTAGGACAGCGCCAGGTACATCATCGGCAGGATCTCAACCTGACCATTCACCGCCATCGGACGATCTTTGATAGCGTGCATACCCAGAATTGCGCTCTGCGGCGGGTTGATGATCGGCGTAGACATCAGGGAACCGAACACACCACCGTTGGTGATGGTGAAGTTACCACCGGTCAGATCTTCAACCGTCAGCTTGCCATCACGGCCTTTGACTGCCAGCTCTTTGATTTTCTTCTCGATGTCTGCCATGCCGAGGGTATCGACATCACGCAGAACCGGCGTCACCAGGCCGCGCGGCGTAGAAACCGCCATGCTGACGTCGAAATAGTTGTGGTAAACCACGTCATCGCCGTCGATAGAAGCATTCACTTCCGGGTAACGTTTCAGGGCTTCAACCACCGCTTTCACGTAGAAGGACATAAAGCCCAGACGGATGCCGTGGCGTTTTTCAAACGCTTCACCGTACTGCTTACGCAGATCCATAATCGGCTTCATGTTGACTTCGTTGAACGTGGTCAGCATGGCGGTGGAGTTTTTCGCTTCCAGCAGACGCTCTGCCACACGCTTACGCAGGCGAGTCATCGGGACACGTTTTTCACTACGTGCAGCCAGAGCCGGTTGCGCTGCCGAAGCAGTCGCTGCCGGAGCAGACTCTTTCGCCGGGGCTTTCGCCAGATGTTTTTCCACATCTTCACGAGTCAGACGACCACCCACACCGGTGCCTTTAATGGCGCTGGCGTCGAGGTTGTGTTCAGCCAGCAGGCGACGGATCGCCGGGCTTAACGCATCGTTGTTTTGCTCTTCCAGAGACGCCTGCTGGCGTTGCGCCGGAGTGGACGCTTTCTCTTCAGATTTGGCGCTGGTTTCTTTACCGGCGCTGTTGCCTTCACGCAGGCGACCAAGGATCTGACGAGACGTTACCGTTGTACCTTCATCTTCCAGAACCGCATCCAGAATGCCGTCTGCTGATGCCGGTACTTCCAGTACCACTTTGTCAGTTTCGATTTCTACCAGCACTTCATCACGTACGACTGCGTCGCCGGGTTTTTTATGCCAGGTTGCGACGGTGGCATCGGCTACGGATTCAGGCAGGTCAGGGACCAGAATATCTACGCTACTCATTGTGTATCCTTTATTTATTCGACGTTCAGCGCGTCATTAACCAGATCTTGTTGCTGTTTCTGGTGAACGGACATATACCCTACCGCCGGAGAGGCGGAGGCCGGGCGGCCTGCATAACGCAGAGAAGCCCCAAACGGAATCACTTCACGGAAATGATGCTGGCTGCAGTACCATGCGCCCTGGTTGAGCGGCTCTTCCTGGCACCAGACAAAATCCTTGACGTGAGCAAACTGCTGCAACACTTCCTGCATCGCTTTATGCGGGAACGGGTAGAGTTGCTCGATACGCACAATGGCGACATCGTGTTGATTGTTCTTACGACGTTGTTCCAGCAGGTCGTAATAAACCTTACCAGAACACATCACTACGCGCTTCACGCCCTTCGGATCAAGCTCGTCGATTTCACCGATGGCTGGCAGGAAGGTGCCGTTCGCCAGTTCTTCGAGGCTGGAAACCGCCAGCGGATGACGCAGCAGGGATTTCGGCGACATCACGACCAGCGGACGACGCATCCCGCGCAGCGCCTGACGACGCAGCATGTGGTAAACCTGTGCCGGGGTAGACGGTACGCACACCTGCATGTTTTGCTCAGCACAAAGTTGCAGATAACGTTCCAGACGCGCGGAGGAGTGCTCCGGCCCCTGCCCTTCGTAACCGTGCGGCAGCAACATCACCAGACCACACATCCGGCCCCATTTCTGTTCGCCAGAGGAGATGAACTGGTCGATAACCACCTGCGCACCGTTGGCGAAGTCACCGAACTGCGCTTCCCAGATGGTCAGAGTGCGTGGTTCTGCGGTGGCATAACCGTATTCAAACGCCAGCACGGCTTCTTCAGACAGTACGGAGTCCCAGACGCGGAACGCGCCCTGCCCGTTATGGATGTGTTGCAGCGGCGTGTAAGTGGAACCGTTAGACTGGTTGTGGATCACCGCGTGGCGGTGGAAGAAGGTACCGCGACCGGAGTCTTCACCCGACAGGCGAACCGGAATGCCTTCGTCAACCAGCGTGGCGTAAGCGAGGTTTTCCGCGCCGCCCCAGTCGAACAGTTTCTCACCGGCAGCCATCGCCTGGCGATCGCCATAAATTTTGGCAACGCGAGACTGCATTTCAACCGCTTCCGGCACCGTGCTGATGCGTTTCGCCAGCTCCTGCAGGCGCTTCATCTCAACTTTATTCGGGTACTCTTCGTCCCATTCGTGGTTGAGGTACGGCGACCAGGTGAAAGAGTGCATGTTCATCGGACGCCACTCTGCCACTACGCAATCGCCAGCATCCAGCGCATCGCGGTACAGGTTAACCATCTCGGTGGCATCTTCCAGCGTCGCCACTTTTTCCTGCTCCAGCTTGTCAGCATAGATTTTGCGCGGCGTCGGATGTTTTTTGATTTTCTGATACATCAGCGGCTGGGTTGCGCTCGGCTCGTCGGCTTCGTTGTGGCCGTGACGGCGGTAGCACACCAGGTCGATGAAGACATCACGTTTAAAGGTGTTACGGAAATCGAGCGCCAGACGGGTCACAAAGGCAACGGCTTCCGGATCATCCGCGTTAACGTGGAAAATCGGTGCCTGAACCATCTTACCGATATCAGTACAGTACGGTGTAGAACGGGCATCCAGCGGATTAGAGGTGGTGAAACCAACCTGGTTGTTGATAACGATACGTACCGTACCGCCAACTTCATAACCACGCGCTTTCGACATGTTCAGGGTTTCCTGAACCACGCCCTGCCCGGTCACTGCGGCGTCACCGTGGATGGTGATTGGCAGCACTTTGTTGCTGCTCGGCTCATCAAGTCTGTCCAGACGGGCACGAACAGAGCCGATAACTACCGGGCTTACAATCTCAAGGTGAGACGGGTTAAACGCCAGCGCCAGGTGCACCAGGCCGCCATCGGTCTGGAAGTCAGACGAGAAGCCCATGTGGTATTTCACGTCACCCGTGCCGAGGTGTTCTTTATGTTTACCGGCAAACTCGTCGAACAAGTCTTGCGGTTTTTTACCCAGCACGTTCACCAGCACGTTCAGACGACCACGGTGCGCCATCCCGAGAACCACTTCCCGGGTGCCGCTGTTGCCGGCATGGCGGATCATCTCTTTAAGCATCGGGATTAACGCGTCACCGCCTTCCAGCGAGAAGCGTTTCGCGCCAGGGAATTTTGCGCCGAGGTAACGTTCAAGACCTTCAGCGGCGGTCAGTTCGCTTAAGAAGCGTTTTTTCTCTTCGCTATTGAAAGTCGCGCGACCAGACTCGATACGCTGTTGGATCCAGCGTTTTTCTTCGGTGCTGGTAATGTGCATATACTCGGCACCAATCGGGCCGCAGTAGGTTTGCTTGAGGGCTTCCAGCAGTTCGCCGAGTTTCATGGTTTCTTTGCCGCTGGCAAATGAACCGACGTTGAAGGTCTCCTGGAAGTCTGCTTCGGTCAGATCGTGGAAAGACGGATCCAGATCGGCCACTTTATCTTGCTGCCACAGTCCCAGCGGATCGAGATTCGCATGCTGGTGACCACGGAAGCGGTATGCGTTAATGAGCTGCAGGACTTTAACCTGCTTCACATTGGTGTCAGGGTCGGAGATCGTTGAAGAGTAACGTGAAGCGTCTTTCGCCAGGCGGCGGAAATATTCACGCGTTTGAGAGTGGAATTGATCCGGTTTGACTCCCGTACCAGGTAACTGCTGGAACGTCGAACGCCAGTTAGCGTCAACCGAGTCAGGATCGGTTAAGAAGTCTTCATAGAGCTGTTCTATCCAGCTCTGGTTTGCGCCAGAGAGGTAAGAAGAGTCCAACCAGGCTTTCAAAGCGCTGTTCTGCATCGTGATCCCTTAAGCATCTTTTTTATGCTTACTTCGCCGTGGATACTACCACGCACAGTGATGTGCGTGCCGGGGTTCACTTGCGAGCTCTTGTCTACGTAGTGGCTCGCGAAGGAACCTTTAAAAACTGTCTTAGTGTCAGGGGCAGTTTTTAAAGATTTCCTGCATTTCTTTGTTACGCCTGATGCGCTGCGCTTATCAGGCCTACGGGTAATGACTTGTAGGCCGGATAAGGCGTTCACGCCGCATCCGGCACTGGTTGCCTGATGCGACGCTTGCGCGTCTTATCAGGCCTACGGTTTACGCATTACGTTGCAACAACATCGACTTGATATGACCGATGGCGCGCGTCGGGTTCAGCCCCTTCGGACATACACTGACGCAGTTCATGATGCTGTGACAGCGGAATACACTGAATGCATCGCTCAAACCGTCGAGGCGGCTGTCAGTCTCGGTATCACGGCTATCGATCAGGAAACGATATGCCGCTAACAAGCCTGCCGGGCCGATAAACTTATCGGGATTCCACCAGAAAGACGGACAAGAGGTTGAACAACATGCGCAGAGAATACATTCATACAGCCCGTCGAGTTTTTCGCGCTGCTCTGGCATCTGTAAATGCTCGCGAGCTGGCGGATTTTGTTCATTATTCAACAGGTAAGGCTTAATTTTCTCATATTGCGCATAGAATTGTCCCATGTCTACCACCAAATCGCGGATCACCGGTAAACCTGGCAGAGGGCGAATCACAATCTTCTTGCCCGGCTGGTTGAGTGCCGAAATCGGGGTAATACAGGCCAGACCATTCTTGCCGTTCATGTTCAGACCGTCGGAACCGCACACACCTTCACGACAGGAGCGACGGAACGACAGGCTGGGATCTTTCTCTTTCAGCTGGATAAGCGCATCCAGCAGCATCATGTCGCGACCTTCATCCGCTTCCAGGGTGTAATCCTGCATACGCGGAGCATCATCAACATCCGGGTTATAACGATAAATTGAAAACTCGAGTCTCATTTTCCTGTCTCCGCATTAGTAAGTACGAATCTTCGGCGGGAATGCCGGGCGCAGTTTCGGTTCCATGTTGACGCTTCGGCGCGTCATGGATTCCGACTCTGGCAGATACAGGGAGTGGCACAGCCAGTTTTCATCATCGCGATCCGGGAAGTCGAAGCGGCTATGTGCGCCACGGCTTTCGGTACGGAAGTTGGCAGAAACAGCCGTTGCATACGCCGTTTCCATCAGGTTATCCAGTTCCAGGCACTCAACGCGCTGGGTGTTGAACTCGCTGGAAGTGTCATCCAGACGGGCATTTTTCAGACGCTCGCGGATAACTTTCAACTGCTCAAGCCCTTTCGCCATCGCATCACCTTCACGGAAGACCGAGAAGTTATGCTGCATACATTCTTGCAGCGCTTTACGAATCGCCACCGGATCTTCACCGTTACGATTATTGTTCCAGCGGTTCAGACGATCCAGAGATGCTTCAACATCAGACTCGCTGGCATCGCGCAATGCGCCCTGCTCGGCGATAGACTCTTGCAGATGCAGACCCGCTGCGCGACCAAAGACCACCAGGTCCAGCAGCGAGTTGCCGCCCAGACGGTTAGCACCGTGTACCGATACGCAGGCGATTTCACCTACCGCGAACAGCCCCGGAACAACCACATCTTCGCCTTTCTCATTCACAGTCAGCGCCTGACCGGTAACTTTGGTCGGAATACCGCCCATCATGTAGTGACAGGTTGGGATAACCGGAATCGGCTCTTTCACCGGATCAACGTGAGCGAAGGTACGGGAAAGCTCCAGGATACCCGGCAGACGGGATTCGAGAACTTCTTTACCCAGGTGATCGAGTTTCAGTTTCGCGTGTGGCCCCCACGGACCATCACAGCCGCGACCTTCACGGATTTCAATCATGATTGAACGCGCCACCACATCACGGCCCGCCAGGTCTTTGGCGTTCGGCGCATAACGCTCCATAAAGCGTTCGCCATGTTTGTTCAGCAGATAACCGCCTTCACCACGGCAACCTTCGGTGACCAGTACGCCCGCACCGGCAATGCCGGTCGGGTGGAATTGCCACATTTCCATATCCTGCACCGGTACGCCTGCGCGGATAGCCATGCCGACGCCGTCGCCGGTGTTAATGTGGGCGTTAGTGGTAGACTGATAAATACGCCCTGCTCCGCCAGTCGCCAGCACGGTAGCGCGGGCTTTAAAATAAACCACTTCACCGGTTTCGATGCACAGTGCGGTACAACCCACCACCGCGCCATCCTGGTTTTTCACCAGATCCAGCGCATACCACTCGGAGAAAATGGTGGTGTGGTTTTTCAGGTTCTGCTGATAAAGCGTGTGCAACAGTGCGTGACCGGTACGGTCAGCCGCTGCCGCAGTGCGTGCCGCCTGCTCGCCGCCGAAGTTTTTCGACTGACCGCCAAACGGACGTTGATAGATACGACCATCATCGAGACGCGAGAACGGCAGGCCCATGTGTTCGAGTTCCAGAATCGCTTCCGGCCCGGTTTTACACATATATTCAATCGCGTCCTGGTCACCGATATAGTCCGACCCTTTCACGGTGTCGTACATATGCCATTCCCAGTTATCTTCATGGGTATTACCCAGCGCAACGGTAATGCCGCCTTGCGCAGAAACGGTATGGGAACGGGTCGGGAAGACTTTAGAGAGCAGCGCACAGGTCTGGCCGCTCTGGGAAATTTGCAGCGCCGCGCGCATACCTGCGCCGCCGGCACCAATCACAACTGCATCAAATTCTCTGACTGGCAATTTCATCACACACCCCACACCACAACGAATCCATAAATCACGTAAACCACCAGTGCAACGACAATCACCAGTTGCAGCATCAGGCGCAAAGCCAGCGGTTTAACGTAGTCGGTCAACACCTGCCACATGCCGATCCAGGCATGGATCAAGATAGAAAACAGCGCCAGCAGGGTGAACACTTTGGTGAACGCAGAGGCGAAGAAACCGATCCAGACTTCATATGTCAGCTCGCCACTGGTGGCGAAAAAACCGACCATATAAATGATGTAGAGCGTCAGGACGATAGCGGTAGCGCGAACGAGGATGAAATCATGTACGCCATTGCGTCCTAATGCGGAGGCGTTGCTTACCATACGAGGACTCCTGCGAGAAGTGAAAGCACGACAGTAATAACAAAGGAGATTTTGGCGGAGCGTTTACCCGCTTCGAATGTTTCTTCCAGATAGCCAAAATCCATCATCATGTGGCGAATACCTACGACGACGTGATACGCCAGAGCGGTAAGGATGCCCCACATGATAAATTTGACGAAGAAGCTGCCCATAATCGCGGAAGCTTGCTCGAAACCTTCAGGGGAAGAGAGGCTGGTACCCAGAAGCCACAGCAGGATACCCACTGCAACAAAGGTGATCACACCGGAAACGCGATGGAGAATGGACGCTATCGCCGTGATGGGGAACCGGATGGTCTGTAGGTCCAGATTAACAGGTCTTTGTTTTTTCACATTTCTTATCATGAATAACGCCCACATGCTGTTCTTATTATTCCCTGGGGACTACGGGCACAGAGGTTAACTTTCTGTTACCTGGAGACGTCGGGATTTCCTTCCTCCGGTCTGCTTGCGGGTCAGACAGCGTCCTTTCTATAACTGCGCGTCATGCAAAACACTGCTTCCAGATGCGAAAACGACACGTTACAACGCTGGGTGGCTCGGGATTGCAGGGTGTTCCGGAGACCTGGCGGCAGTATAGGCTGTTCACAAAATCATTACAATTAACCTACATATAGTTTGTCGGGTTTTATCCTGAACAGTGATCCAGGTCACGATAACAACATTTATTTAATTTTTAATCATCTAATTTGACAATCATTCAACAAAGTTGTTACAAACATTACCAGGAAAAGCATATAATGCGTAAAAGTTATGAAGTCGGTATTTCACCTAAGATTAACTTATGTAACAGTGTGGAAGTATTGACCAATTCATTCGGGACAGTTATTAGTGGTAGACAAGTTTAATAATTCGGATTGCTAAGTACTTGATTCGCCATTTATTCGTCATCAATGGATCCTTTACCTGCAAGCGCCCAGAGCTCTGTACCCAGGTTTTCCCCTCTTTCACAGAGCGGCGAGCCAAATAACAAACGGGTAAAGCCAGGTTGATGTGCGAAGGCAAATTTAAGTTCCGGCAGTCTTACGCAATAAGGCGCTAAGGAGACCTTAAATGGCTGATACAAAAGCAAAACTCACCCTCAACGGGGACACAGCTGTTGAACTGGATGTGCTGAAAGGCACGCTGGGTCAAGATGTTATTGATATCCGTACTCTCGGTTCAAAAGGTGTGTTCACCTTTGACCCTGGCTTCACTTCAACCGCATCCTGCGAATCTAAAATTACTTTTATTGATGGTGATGAAGGTATTTTGCTGCACCGCGGTTTCCCGATCGATCAGCTGGCGACCGATTCTAACTACCTGGAAGTTTGTTACATCCTGCTGAATGGTGAAAAACCGACTCAGGAACAGTATGACGAATTTAAAACTACGGTGACCCGTCATACCATGATCCACGAGCAGATTACCCGTCTGTTCCACGCTTTCCGTCGCGACTCACATCCAATGGCAGTCATGTGTGGTATTACCGGCGCGCTGGCGGCGTTCTATCACGACTCGCTGGATGTTAACAATCCTCGTCATCGTGAAATTGCCGCGTTCCGCCTGCTGTCGAAAATGCCGACCATGGCAGCGATGTGTTACAAGTATTCCATTGGTCAGCCATTTGTTTATCCGCGCAACGATCTCTCCTATGCCGGTAACTTCCTGAATATGATGTTCTCCACGCCGTGCGAACCGTATGAAGTTAATCCGATTCTGGAACGTGCTATGGACCGTATTCTGATCCTGCACGCTGACCATGAACAGAACGCCTCTACCTCCACCGTGCGTACCGCTGGCTCTTCGGGTGCGAACCCGTTTGCCTGTATCGCAGCAGGTATTGCTTCACTGTGGGGACCTGCGCACGGTGGTGCTAACGAAGCGGCGCTGAAAATGCTGGAAGAAATTAGCTCCGTTAAACACATTCCGGAATTTGTTCGTCGTGCGAAAGATAAAAATGATTCTTTCCGCCTGATGGGCTTCGGTCACCGCGTGTACAAAAATTACGACCCGCGCGCCACCGTAATGCGTGAAACCTGCCATGAAGTTCTGAAAGAGCTGGGCACCAAAGATGACCTGCTGGAAGTGGCTATGGAGCTGGAAAACATCGCGCTGAACGACCCGTACTTTATCGAGAAGAAACTGTACCCGAACGTCGATTTCTACTCTGGTATCATCCTGAAAGCGATGGGTATTCCGTCTTCCATGTTCACCGTCATCTTCGCTATGGCCCGTACCGTTGGCTGGATCGCTCACTGGAGCGAAATGCACAGTGACGGCATGAAGATCGCCCGTCCGCGCCAGTTGTACACCGGCTATGAAAAACGAGACTTTAAATCAGATGTTAAACATTAATTATCTGATTTGAACCATATATCGTTTAGCCCGCCTGAATATCTGGCGGGCTTTTTTTTGTTCGTTAGTTATGTCTATCGACAAAAAAACGTAATCGGACACAAATACATAATTACACGTTACAAGAATACATATCCGATAACTAAATAAAATCCTAATTTTTCATTCACCACCACCGTTATCCCGCCAATCGATGTAGAATACATTGGGTAGCACCCACAATTAAATAAACTCGTAATAGGATTAATTCACTTTATTTATGATTCGAGAGCTTTGAGAAACTCTCAAACATAATGTAGCAACATTAATATTATTACATGAACAAAAAACCACTATTCTGTCGGAATAATTAGTATACTTTATCATAGCCCATGAAGGATTCATGTATGTTTAAAGGACAAAAAACACTGGCCGCCCTGGCCATATCTCTACTATTCGCTTCACCTGTTTTTGCTGCAGATGAAGGATCTGGTGAAATCCACTTTAAAGGTGAAGTTATTGAAGCACCTTGTGAAATTCACCCTGATGACCTTGATATGAACATTGACCTGGGTGAAGTAACCACATCCCACATAAATCGAGAACATCATAGCGAGAAAAAACCTGTCAATATTCGCTTAATCAACTGTGATATTGCAGGCTGGGATGATGGCAACGGTGGCGTGGTCTCAAAGGTAGGCGTGACCTTCGACAGCACAGCTAAAACGACAGGTGCAACGCCGCTCCTTAGTAACATCAGTGCTGGCGAGGCTACCGGCGTTGGCGTACGTCTCATGAACAAAGATGAATCATTTGTTGTATTGGGAACAGAAGCGCCAACAATTGACTTATTGGCAAGTTCAACAGAACAAACGTTAAACTTCTTTGCCTGGATGGAACAGATGGATAACGCAGTTTCGGTTACCGCGGGGGCCGTTACTGCTAACGCAACTTACGTTCTGGATTACCAATAATCCTTTTTAAGGCGGCTGATTAGCCGCCTTTTGCGAATATTGTTCAGGTATGGATGCCGTGAATATTTATCGACTCTCTGTTCTTTCCTGTCTGGCAATGGTAACCCCTCCTGCGCTGACAGCTGAATTTAACCTTAACGTTCTCGATAAGTCGATTCGGGATAGCGTTGATATTTCGTTGCTCAATCAAAAAGGCGTCGTAGCTCCCGGCGATTACTTTGTTAGTGTTACGGTTAATAATAATAAAATCAGTAATGGGCAACAAATTCGCTGGCAAAAATCTGGCGATAAAATTATTCCTTGTATCAATGAATCGCTGATCGAACTCTTCGGACTTAAATCTGACTTTCGTAAAAAATTACCTGCAATAAAAGAATGTGTCGATTTTAGTGTCTTCCCTGAAATCATCTTTACTTTCGATCAGGCAAATCAACAGCTCAATATTACAATCCCGCAGGCATGGCTGGCGTGGCATTCAGAAAACTGGACGCCACCCTCAACGTGGAATAACGGTATTCCTGGCTTCCTGATGGATTACAACCTGTTTGCCAGCACTTATCGCCCACAAAGCGGCAGCAGCAGCAACAACCTGAACGCCTATGGCACCACGGGCCTCAACGCCGGGGCATGGCGTCTGCGCAGCGATTATCAGCTTAGCCAGTCCGATAGCGGCGACAACCGTGAACAATCCGGGGCGATTTCACGGACCTACCTGTTCCGCCCGTTACCGCAAATAGGTTCCCGATTAACCCTGGGCGAAACCGATTTTAGCTCTAACATTTTTGATGGTTTCTCCTATACCGGTGCGGCGTTAGCCAGCGACGATCGAATGCTCCCCTGGGAGTTACGCGGCTACGCGCCGCAAATCAGCGGCATCGCACAGACTAACGCCACGGTCACGATAAGCCATTCTGGTCGCGTGATTTACCAGAAAAAAGTTCCGCCAGGCCCATTTATTATTGATGACCTGAATCAGTCAGTGCAAGGTACACTGGATGTCAAAGTGAGCGAAGAAGATGGACGGGTGAATAACTTCCAGGTTTCAGCGGCCTCTACCCCGTTCCTGACGCGTCAGGGCCAGGTGCGCTATAAACTGGCTGCCGGTCGCCCGCGTTCCTCTATGTCGCACCACACCGAGGATGAAACCTTCATTAGCCATGAAGTCTCCTGGGGGATGCTCTCCAACACTTCACTATATGGCGGCATGCTTCTCGCAGGCGATGACTATCGTTCCGGCGCGCTGGGTATTGGGCAAAATATGCTCTGGCTGGGGGCGCTGTCGTTTGACGTGACCTGGGCCGACAGCCATTTTGATACTCAACAGGATGAGCAGGGTTACAGCTACCGCTTTAACTACAGCAAACAGGTTGATGCGACCAACAGCACCATCTCATTGGCAGCCTATCGCTTCTCCGATCGCCATTTTCACAGCTACGCTAACTACATTGATCACAAATACAATGACGCCGACGCGCAGGATGAAAAGCAAACCATCAGCCTCTCCTTCGGTCAGCCTATTACTCCGCTGAATCTTAATCTCTACGCCAACATCCTGCATCAGAGCTGGTGGAATGCGGATACCTCCACCACGGCCAACATTACCGCCGGTTTTAACGTCGACATTGGCGACTGGAAAGATATTTCTGTCTCGACCTCGTTCAACACCACCCATTATGAAGATAAAGATCGCGACAACCAGATTTACTTTTCGATCTCCTTACCGATTGGGGAAAGTGGTCGACTGGGTTATGACATGCAGAACAACAGTAATACTACCACCCACCGCATGTCGTGGAACGATACCCTGGATGAACGAAACAGTTGGGGAATGTCGGCTGGAATACAATCCGATCGCCCGGATAACGGTGCGCAGGTCAGCGGCAATTACCAACACCTCAGTTCGGCGGGGGAATGGGATTTGACCGGAACCTATGCCGCCAATGATTACACTTCCGCCAGTGCCAGTTGGAGCGGCTCGTTTACCGCGACTCAACATGGCGCGGCATTCCATCGCCGCAGTTCCACCAATGAACCACGCCTGATGGTCAGCACCGACGGCGTGGGCGATATTCCGATTCAGGGCAATATTGACTACACCAACCGCTTTGGTATTGCCGTGGTACCGTTTGTTTCCAGCTACCAGCCTACGACGGTGGCGGTCAATATGAACGACTTGCCTGACGGCGTTACCGTTTCCGAAAACGTGGTGAAAGAAACCTGGACCGAAGGCGCCATCGGCTTTAAATCGCTGGCGTCCCGCGCCGGGAAAGATCTCAACGTCATTATCAGCGATGCTAACGGGCATTTCCCGCCGCTCGGTGCCGATGTTCGCCAGGCTGAAGGCGGTGTCAGCGTCGGGATGGTTGGCGAAAACGGTCACGCATGGCTGAGTGGGGTCGATGAAAATCAACAATTTACCGTGCACTGGGGCGACCAGAAAACGTGTGCCATTCATCTGCCGGAACATCTGGAAGATGTGACTAAGCGCCTGATTTTACCCTGTCATTAATTAAGGAAAAGACGATGACATTTGTTAAAGGATTCCCTTTGATTCTTCTGGTTGCCAGTATGTGCAGCCACGGCGCAGTGCAGCCTGACCGCACGCGCATCATCTTTAATAGCAAAGATAAAGCAACCAGCCTGCGCGTGGAAAACCGCAGCGATAAACTCCCCTACCTCGCCTATTCATGGATAGAAAATGAAAAGGGAGAGAAAAGCGATGAATTTCTCGTCGCCCTGCCGCCTATCCAGCGACTGGAGCCAAAAGCGGCTTCGCAGGTTCGGATCATGAAACAAGCCGCCACCGCGAAATTACCCACCGATCGCGAATCTCTCTTTTACTATAACCTGCGTGAAATTCCGCCTGTCCCGGAAGGCAGCGAGGGCCATGCGATCCTGCAAGTCGCCGTCCAAAGTCGCATTAAGCTATTCTGGCGACCCGCCGCATTACGCAAAAAAATGGGCGATCATGTTGAGCAACAGCTACAGGTTAGCCAGCAGAATAACCAGCTTACCCTGAAAAACCCGACCGGATACTATCTGACTATTGCCTATCTTGGGCGGGATGAGAAAGGCGTGCTGCCTGGCTTTAAAAGCACGATGGTCGCACCGTTCAGTTCGGTCACCACCAGCACGGGCAGCTATAGCGGCAAGCAGTTTTATCTTGGCTACATGGACGACTACGGCGCATTGCGTATGAACACGCTCTCCTGCCAGCGGCAATGCCGCCTGCAGCCGGTGGAGAATAAAAAATGAGATTCGCCAAAGGCGTGTTGCTCGCCATCTGTCTGATTTTTTTGCCGCTAAAAGCGGCGCTGGCGCTGAACTGCTATTTTGGTACCGCAAACGGCGCTGTAGAAAAATCAGAAGCTATTATGCCCTTCGCCGTTCCGGCCAATTCCAAACCCGGCGATAAAATCTGGGAATCTGACGATATAAAAATTCCGGTCTACTGTGACAACAACACAAACGGTAATTTTGAAAGCGAGCACGTCTACGCCTGGGTAAACCCTTACCCCGGTATTCAGGATCCCTATTATCAATTGGGCGTAACCTATGAAGGCGTGGACTATGACGCAAGCCTTGGGAAAAGCCGCATCGACACGAATCAGTGCATCGACAGTAAGAATATTGATATTTACACCCCGGAGCAGATCATTGCGATGGGCTGGCAAAATAAACTTTGCTCCGGCGATCCAACCGTTATGCACAAATCGCGGACGTTTGTGGCGCGTATGCGGCTTTACGTTAAAGTTCGCGCCATGCCGCCCCATGGTTATCAGAGCAAACTCAGCGATTACATCGTCGTACAGTTTGATGGCGCAGGCAGCGTGAACGAAGACCCTACCGCGAAGAATCTGAAATATCACATTACCGGTCTGGAAAATATCCGCGTGCTGGATTGCAGCGTCAACTTTGCTATCTCACCTGAAACCCAGGTCGTTGATTTTGGCCGATTTAACGTGCTGGATATTCGTCGCCATACGATGTCGCAGCAATTTAAAATAACTACAACCAAATCACAAAACGACCAGTGTACCGACGGTTTTAAAGTCAGCTCTTCGTTTTATACCGATGAAACCCTTATCGACGAAGATAAATCACTGCTCATTGGCAATGGCCTGAAGCTTCGATTGTTGGATGAAAATGCCTCACCCTATACTTTCAACAAATACAGTGAGTATGCCGATTTTACCAGCGACCTGTTAGTGTATGAAAAAACCTACACGGCAGAATTGTCATCCACGCCGGGTACGCCCATCGACGTTGGTCCCTTTGATACAGTGGTACTTTTCAAAATTAACTACAACTGATTTAGCCTATTGCCCTTTCCAGCCGGAGAGGGCTTCTTCGGTTAATTGCCAATTTTCCGGCTTTTATTGATTACCGTTATTTTTTCCATGCCCGGCATTCTTTATGCTGTATCGATACACCAAAGAGTAAATAATGAGGGAGCAAAGGATGCCAGTTTTGCAGTGGGGAATGTTATGTGTGCTATCACTTCTCCTTTCTATTGGTTTCCTCGCGGTACATCTCCCGGCGGCATTATTACTTGGGCCGATGATCGCCGGGATCATCTTCAGTATGCGCGGGGTTACCCTGCAACTCCCCCGCTCCGCTTTTCTCGCCGCGCAGGCCATTCTTGGCTGCATGATTGCGCAAAATTTGACCGGCTCGATCCTGACCACGCTGGCGGTTAACTGGCCGATTGTGTTAGCTATTTTACTGGTGACGTTGCTTTCCAGCGCTATCGTGGGATGGCTACTGGTGCGCTATAGCTCACTGCCCGGAAATACTGGTGCCTGGGGCTCCTCGCCTGGCGGGGCGGCGGCAATGGTCGCGATGGCGCAGGATTACGGCGCAGATATCCGCCTGGTGGCGTTTATGCAGTATCTGCGAGTGCTGTTTGTCGCGGGGGCCGCAGTTCTGGTCACGCGAATGATGCTGGGCGATAACGCTGAAGCGGTTAACCAGCATATCGTCTGGTTCCCGCCAGTGAGCATTAATCTCCTGCTTACTATTTTGCTCGCGGTCGTTGCCGGTACAGTGGGATGCTTGCTGCGTCTTCCTTCCGGCACGATGCTCATCCCGATGCTGGCGGGCGCAGTGCTCCAGTCTGGTCAGCTCATCACCATCGAACTACCGGAATGGCTGCTGGCGATGGCGTATATGGCAATTGGCTGGCGGATTGGTCTTGGTTTCGATAAACAAATCTTACTGCGGGCACTACGCCCGCTACCACAAATCCTGCTGTCGATTTTTGCTCTGCTGGCTATTTGTGCGGGTATGGCGTGGGGACTGACCCGGTTTATGCACATTGATTTTATGACTGCCTACCTCGCCACCAGCCCCGGCGGGCTTGATACCGTGGCGGTCATCGCCGCAGGGAGCAATGCCAATATGGCGCTCATTATGGCGATGCAAACCCTGCGCCTGTTCAGTATTTTGCTGACAGGGCCTGCCATTGCGCGGTTTATTTCAACCTATGCGCCGAAACGTACGGCCTAGTGCTGGCAGCCCGGACACCAGTAAAACGGGCGAGATGACAGCGTGGTTTTCTCAATGATGCCGCCACAGCGTTCGCACAGTTCGCCATCACGATGAAAAACCTTAAAGCGAAACAGCGCCCCATGATGCTTATTCTCATCCACCTGCCCCCGCGTAGCGTAAGAAAACCGAGGAATATCCAGTAACGCGTGTGCGAGTGCATCCAGTTGCGCCGCATTGAGGTCTTTCGCTTTATGATTTCCAGTCAACCCAACCTGCCAGAGGATCTCCACCCGCAAATAATTGCCAAGTCCTGCCAGAAACGCCTGATCGAGCAGTAATCCAGCAAACTGACGGTTACGAAAGCGCGGCGACAATAATCGTTCCTTTACCACCTCCGGCGTCAGATTCGGATCCAGCACATCGGGACCAACGCGTTGTAAAAACGGATGCGTGGTCAGTTGTTCCGGGGTCAACATCTCAATATCCGAGGCACTATAAAGCAGAATGGTTTTGTCAGCCGTTTGCAGTTTTACCCGCAATACTCGCGTGGTCTGCGACTCTTCGCCGGTATCAACCACGCGCCAGACGCCATAAAGCTGATTATGGCTGTAGAGCGTTAAGTCGTTGGAAAAATGAGTTAACAACGCCTTACCACGCGTTTCCACATGGGTAACGTGTTGACCGATAAGTTGTGATTGATAAGTTTTTAACTGCGGGAAGGCAAACCAGACATCAGTTAGTGGTTTGCCTTTGATCGCCGCCTCCAGGTTATCCGCTGCACGGCGGATCTCCGGGCCTTCAGGCATGGTGATATCCTTTTTTCATTCTTTATTAATCGGGGTTATGCTGCGACAACAATCCCCTTTTCGGCAAAGGTAGAGCGTAGTCGGCGGGCGAACGCCAGTGCGTGCTCGCCGTCGCCATGCAGGCAGACCGTTTGCGCCGTGACCGTTGCCCATTCGCCGGTGATACTTTTGACTCTGCCGTGTTGCACCATCTCCAACGTTTGCGCAAGCGCCTGTTCTTCGTCTTCAATCAGCGCGCCTGACTGGCTTCGCGGCACCAGCGAGCCGTCAGCCTGATAACCGCGATCGGCAAACACTTCCTCGCGCGTTGTCAGGCCATATTGCTTGCCTGCACGAATCAGCTCGCTTCCTGCCAGCCCAACGAGAACCAATGCTGGATCGCAAGCGTATACCGCTCTGGCGATGGCGTCTGCCAGTTGTGCCTCTTTCGCCGCCTGGTTGTATAACATGCCGTGCGGTTTGACATGACGCATTACACCGCCTTGCGCACGGGTAATCGTTGCCAGCGCGCCAATTTGATACAGCGTCTGGGCGTAAACGGTTTCTGGCGGCAGCTGCATAGCGCTGCGACCAAAATTTTCCCTGTCGGGAAAACTCGGATGAGCGCCAATCGCGACACCATTTTTTATTGCTTCACGCACGCAAGCCTGTATGGTTTGCGCATCGCCTGCATGAAATCCACAGGCAATATTGGCAGAGGAAACCAGCGTTAATAGCTCTGCGTCGCTGGTGCAGCCTTCGCCCAGATCGGCGTTCAGGTCAATTTTCATTGTGCAGCCGCCACGCTAATTGTTCGAAATAACGTTGCTGATCTTGCCGCGCTTTCAGTGCCTCTTCCAGTGAACACTGGACAAAATGAATCGGCTGACCGAGCGGAATTTGCGCCAGATGGTACATATCAGCCTCAATGATACAGGCAATACGCGGGTAACCACCGGTGGTCTGTGCGTCGTTCATCAACACAATGGGCTGCCCGTTATGCGGCACCTGCACCACACCCGGTAACAAACCGTGAGATAACAGTTCGCGATCGGTGGTGCGTTTTAAAATTTGCCCCTGTAAGCGATAACCCATTCGGTTACTTTGCGAGCTAAGCTGCCAGGGCGAACGCCAGAATGCATCCTGCGAGGCGCGATCGAACTCATGATATTCCGGCCCCGGCAAGGCGCGAATGCGGTTGCCCCACAGCAGCTGTTTAACGCCCTGCGCTTCCATAAAATCACGCTTCGCTTTGCCAATCGGGAGCCGGTCACCATCCCTCAGTAAACGGCCTTCCAGCCCGCCAATCCCCACTTTGAGATCGGTGCTGCATGACCCCATTACCGGCGGAACATCAATACCACCCGCGACCGCCAGATAACTGCGCATCCCGTGCTGCGGGCGTTTAAGCGTTAAACGCTGGCCTGCTTTCATCGGCAATCGCCAGCCGGTCCAGACGGCATTATCATCCAGCCGCGCTTCGCAACCGGCACCCGTCAGAGCAAACCACCCATCAGTTTCGAACTCAACCGTTAACTGACCGAGCGTGATCTCCAGCGCGGGGGCATTGGCGTCATTACCCACCAGCAGGTTAGCAATGCGTAACGCAGGCATATCCAGTGCGCCGCAGTGGCTGATACCCGACTGGCGAAAACCGTGACGACCGCCATCTTGCACAGTGGTATACATGCCCGCACGAATAATCTTCAGCATACTCCCTCCTTTTGCGGTACAAAGCGCACGCTGTCTCCCGGACGTAATAAGATGGGTTCGTCACGCGCCGGATCAAACAGGCTGAGTGAGGTATGACCAATCAACTGCCAGCCACCCGGCGTTGCCAGCGGATAAACACCAGTCTGCGGCCCGCCGATCCCGACAGAACCTGCCGGAACGAGCAAGCGCGGTTCAGCGCGCCGTGGCGTGTGTAGTTGTTCCGGCAAACTCCCGAGATACGGGAAGCCCGGTTGAAAACCTAAAAACCAGACCACGTATTCCACGGAGGAGTGCAATTCAACAACCTGTTTTTCGCTCAACCCGCAATGCGCCGCGACCACCGCCAAATCCGGTCCGCCTGCACCACCGTAAACCACCGGAATTTCAATAAAGCGAGACTCAGGTTCCAGGGCCTCGCTCTCCTCCCACCAGCGTTGCAAACGCTCTATGGCATCCAGCGCCAGCGACTCAGGATTACGCAAAATCACCGTGATATTGTTCATGCCGGGAATGGCTTCAACCACATTCGGCATATCCACCAGACGCTGCGCCAGTCGCCAGATCCGTTTCTGGCTAGCCAGCGTCACCGGCGGTTCCAGTTCCAGCACTACCGCCGTTTCACCTATCAGATAACAACGCGCTCGTTGCACTTTCGATCCCTCTGATTATTCGTTATGCAGGATTAGGAATATCAATAAAGGTCACATCAAGATCGGTATTTTCATTCAGCCACTCGCTCAATGCGCGAATACCACCACGTTCAGTGGCATGGTGACCTGCAGCATAAAAATGCAATCCCTGCTCGCGGGCTGAATGAATGGTCTGTTCAGAAACTTCGCCAGTAATAAAAGCATCCACGCCAAAACGCGCGGCGCTATCGATAAAACTTTGCCCGCCGCCCGTGCACCAGGCGACGCGCTGGACCACCTCAGGTCCGGTATCGCCACACCATAACGGCTTACGTCCCAGACGCGCTTCAATCCAGGAAGCCAGCTCCAGTCCCGGCACAGGCATGGTCAGTTCGCCCCACGGCACCAACGGCTCAATTTCGCCCATGACCGTGATCCCCAGTAACGCCGCCAGCTGTGCGTTATTGCCCAGCTCAGGATGTGCGTCAAGCGGCAAATGCCAGCCATACAGGTTGATATCATTCGCCAGCAACGTTTTTAAACGGTTACGCTTCATGCCGCGAATGACCGGAGATTCGCCTTTCCAGAAGTAGCCATGATGCACAATGACCGCATCCGCGCCCAGACGCACTGCCTCATCGAGCAAAGCCTGGCTGGCAGTGACACCGGTAACAATTTTTTGCACCGTCTCTTTGCCTTCCACCTGCAAACCATTCGGCGCGTAATCACTAATCGCCGCGCTGTTCAGTTTTTCGTTAATCAGTTGTTCCAGTTCGGTGTTTTTCATCTTCGCGCCTTCCGTATTCTGATAGCTACACCGTTAACATAGCGTTACCTCGCCTGTTCGTCGATAGCCAATCTTTTGACATATTAAGAAACAAACCCGACGCCAAAAGACGCAAATTGTTTATATCATCACGCTTCAGCTAATGTATATTTATGCAATCAGACAGCATATTGCATAAATAATCAGATCTGTATCAAAGTTTTAACTTTAAGGAAACACAAGCACGCCGCGCAACTATTACGTGACGTTGCCGTCAATTGTGGAATTATTATGAATAAACACGCATCACAACCGCGCGCTATTTACTATGTCGTTGCGCTGCAAATCTGGGAATATTTTAGCTTTTACGGCATGCGTGCCCTGCTGATTCTCTATCTCACCAATCAACTAAAATACAACGATACTCACGCCTACGAGTTATTTAGCGCCTACTGTTCGCTGGTGTATGTCACGCCAATCCTCGGTGGCTTTTTGGCGGATAAAGTTCTCGGCAATCGCATGGCGGTGATGCTGGGGGCGTTATTGATGGCGATTGGTCATGTGGTGCTGGGTGCCAGTGAGATCCATCCGTCATTCCTCTATCTGTCCCTGGCGATAATCGTTTGTGGCTATGGTCTGTTTAAATCCAACGTCAGTTGCCTGCTCGGCGAGCTGTATGAGCCAACCGATCCGCGTCGTGATGGCGGTTTCTCGCTGATGTATGCGGCGGGTAACGTGGGGTCTATTATTGCACCTATCGCCTGTGGTTACGCCCAGGAAGAGTACAGTTGGGCGATGGGCTTTGGCCTGGCGGCGGTGGGTATGATCGCGGGTCTGGTTATTTTCTTATGTGGCAATCGTCATTTCACACATACCCGCGGCGTTAACAAAAAAGTACTGCGTGCGACAAACTTTCTCCTGCCGAACTGGGGATGGCTGCTGGTTCTGCTGGTGGCAACGCCTGCGCTGATTACCGTACTGTTCTGGAAAGAATGGTCGGTATACGCCTTGATTGTCGCGACTATCATTGGCCTGGGTGTACTGGCAAAAATTTATCGCAAAGCAGAAAACCAGAAACAGCGGAAGGAGCTGGGGCTGATTGTGACGCTCACCTTCTTCAGTATGTTGTTCTGGGCCTTCGCACAACAGGGCGGTAGCTCGATTAGCCTTTATATCGACCGCTTCGTTAACCGCGATATGTTTGGTTATACCGTTCCGACCGCGATGTTCCAGTCGATTAATGCCTTCGCAGTTATGCTGTGCGGTGTGTTCCTGGCGTGGGTGGTAAAAGAGAGTGTCGCGGGTAATCGTACCGTGCGCATCTGGGGAAAATTTGCTCTTGGCCTTGGCCTGATGAGCGCCGGATTCTGCATTCTGACCTTAAGCGCCCGCTGGTCCGCAATGTATGGTCACTCTTCTCTGCCACTGATGGTATTAGGCCTGGCGGTGATGGGCTTTGCGGAACTGTTTATCGACCCGGTTGCTATGTCGCAGATTACGCGCATTGAAATCCCCGGTGTGACCGGCGTATTAACCGGCATTTATATGCTGCTTTCCGGCGCGATTGCGAACTATCTGGCGGGCGTGATTGCCGATCAGACATCGCAGGCTTCGTTTGATGCTTCCGGGGCGATCAACTACTCCATCAATGCATATATTGAAGTATTTGATCAAATTACCTGGGGCGCACTGGCGTGTGTAGGAGTGGTACTGATGATTTGGCTGTATCAGGCGCTGAAATTCAGAAACCGCGCGCTGGCGCTGGAGTCTTAATAGGCCAGCACCGATGCCTGATGCGACGCTTGACGCGTCTTATCAGGCCTACGTATTTCCTGCAATTTATTGAATTTGCACAAATTTGTAGGCTGGATAAGGCGTTCACGCCGCATCCGGCATCTGGGCTCGATTGCCTGACGCGTCTGTTATTTCCCCTTCCGCGCCGCCTCATACGCTGCCAACGTTTGTACTCTCGCCTCTTTGTGCTCGACTATCGGTTGCGGATAATCCAGCTTCACACCTGCTTTCTCAGCCCACTTCCACGGCTCATGCACCGATTTCCCCGGTACATCGCGCAGTTCCGGTAGCCACTGGCGGATAAACTCGCCTTCGCGGTCAAATTTCTCGCCCTGGGTTGTCGGGTTGAAAATACGAAAATACGGCGCTGCATCAGTACCCGTAGAAGCCGCCCACTGCCAGCCACCGTTATTGGCTGCCAAATCACCATCAATCAGCTGCGACATGAAATACCGCTCGCCTTCGCGCCAGTCGATCAATAAATCTTTCACCAGAAAACTGGCTGTAATCATCCGCAGCCGGTTATGCATCCAGCCAGTGCTATTAAGCTGACGCATGGCAGCATCGACAATCGGGTATCCCGTTTTGCCTTCCTGCCAGGCCTGTAAATGTGCGGGATTGCTCTGCCACTGCACACGATCCGTCCAGGCAATAAACGGACAATGTTTACACAACGAGGGGTGATACGTTATCAGGTGACGGTAAAACTCGCGCCAGATCAGCTCATTAAGCCAGACACTACCGGCCCCACCGTCCACCGCCTGCGGCTGTTCCGCCAACAGGCGATGCAAACACTGGCGAGGCGATAACCCGCCCGTTGCCAGGCTGGCGGACAAACGACTGGTGCCTTCCACTGCCGGAAAATCTCGTTGTTGCTCATATTCTCCGGCACCGTTCTGGCAAAACTGGCGTAATTGCGCAATCGCCGCTTTTTCTTCCACCGGGAAATGCGCAGTATCGAAAGACTGACGAGGATAATTCAGCGTAATGGATGGCGCGGGCTTTATCGATCCGCTACTACGAACTTTTGGTGCAGCGACGCACTCCGGCATCCCTTCCCGCAGCCGTTTCAGCCAGGCATTCTTAAAAGGCGTAAAGACTTTGTACATCTCATGATTGCCAGTCATCACCGCGCCAGGCGGCAGGATCACACTGTCATCAAATCCTTCACACACCACGTTACGCAGCACTCTTTCAACTTCCACATCCCGCGCCCGCTCATTCACCTCATACTGATAGTTATAAAAAAGATGAGTAACGCGGTTTTCCGCGCACACCTGTTTAACTATTTCGACGCTGGCGGCAAAGTCATCCACTTCACGGAACAATAAAGGAATGCCTTTTTCCGCCAGCGCGATTTGTAGCCCGTTCAGTTGAGCATTGATAAGTTCAGCCTGACGCGGCGACATATTATGCGCCGCCCACTGGCGTGGTGTAGCGATATACAACGCCAGCACGCGTGCAGACGAATTGCGGCAGGCGGCAGCCAGCGCGAGATTATCATGCAGACGTAAATCCTGGCGAAACCAGACCAGATGGGTAGTCATAAAACTCCTGAATGGCGCAAGTTAATCACACGCGGCCAAAGTTCGAAATAACGCTGCCCTGAAAGCCAGGCGTCAGGATAAAGCGCCATATAGTGTTTGATACGCATCAGCGGCGCAAGAAGTGGTTGCTCGCCACGGCGATAACTGTCGATAAGCGCAGCCAGCTGCTGGCGTTCTGTGGAATCAATATGCGGGCGAAAATAACCCTGAACGTGCATCAAAACGTTGGTGTGGTCACGTCGGTTGGCGGGGTGAGAAAGCAAAACAACTACGCGTTGGCGGTACTGGTTGTAATAGTCATCCAGATTTTGCCACTGGTGAATATCAGCCACGAACGGGCCAAGTTTGCGGTATTCCGGCTGGGAATGAGCCAGAAAGACGAGTTTATAGCGGCTGTGATAATCGAGAAGCGCCCCGCGCGTTAAGCCATGTTCTTTCAGTCGATGTAACTCATGAAGGGCGAAGATACGGATTAGGGTGCTGTCATCAAATCGTTGCTGATTCATTACTGCTCCTGAGATATTAACAGGAGTAAGTGTAGACGTTGGGAAATGATTTTTGTGAAGTTAATCCGCTAGCAGGGCAAGATTACGAAAGCGCGCTCCCCGCAAGCAACTCATCAAGGTAGTTAATCATGGCTGAACACGATATTACGCCAGAAGTCACCATTTCCAAAACACAGCGCCGCTATAAAGTCGGCTATGTCAGAGCCCGCCACATAAACAGCAAAACCTACATGACCACGTACTACTCACGACACCCCAGCCTGAACCTTAAGGGCGACTGGCTGAAAGAGGCCGGATTTGATACCGGGCGGGGTGTCACGGTGAAGATTTCGGAGGGGTGCCTGACCATTATCGCTGACAGTGACGAGGTGCAGGAGCTGCGGGAGGAACTTTATCAGGTTAAACAGGTGGTTAAGGGGATGCGGAACGGGATGTTTAGTGTGCTGGACGAGAGTTAAATAATAAAAAAGCCGGGAAGATGTTATTTTCTTCCCGGCTTTTTTAAAGTTTATTTATAGCTTGGTTAATTTCAAATAATAATGAGACAATATCTTTCGCAGAACCATTATAAATGGGAGTATCCCAATCAAAATCCTTTATTAAACAAATATAAAAATTCCCATTTAAATTAAAAGATGGTCGCCACCCAACATCCAAAAGATACCCACCAGGATATTCAACCTGGAGCATATCTTCCTTAAGTTCATCTCGCTGTTCATTAAGAGGGATGCTTTGTTTCAGGGAGAAGTCATTAAAAATTACATTCCCTTTTTTTCCTAAGAAATCAATGTTCATGGTGTTGTTAGCCTTCGGAATTCATCAAGTGATATGGGATGTCCATGTATTGTCCCACCGCTAAGTTCAACTCGAACCCATTGAGATTCTTTACCCTCACTGGCCCCAATAACTTTCCCCATATCTTTTACTTTCCATGGTTTACCGTTGGTAACAGGTGTGCCTGTATTAAAAACATCGTATTCCAGCGTTTTAATATCAATATCGGGAGAATATTTTGCCGGGCCTGATTTTGTTGATTTAATTATATCCTTCCATGATTTGTTTTTTGGAGGAAAATGTTTGTATCCATGATTTGTCCATTCAGGTTGCCCACACTTTAAACCTAACGGGTCGATCCACCCCAACGGATTCGGTGCATATTGGTATAAGTTTAATCCACCAAGCAGCCCTATCGGATCCGTTACCATGAACCGCCCGACATCCGGATCATAGTACCTGTGCAGATTGTAGTGCAGCCCCGTTTCCCTGTCGAGGTACTGTCCCTGGTAGCGCAGGTTCTGCTCCACCCTGCCGTGGTCCTTCTCCTGTATCGTGTTACCCCAGACCTGATACCCCGTCTCCCACACGATTTTCCCGTCACTGTCCGTCATCTCTTCCGGCGCGCCGTTCACATCCGTGTGAAAATACAGTATCCGGTTCGGTCCCTCTTTCCCCGCCTTATCCACCCGCGCCAGCGGTTCATAACTCCCCTGGTCCCTGTAGATATACAGGCTGCCTGTCCCCTCCGGCCTGCTCTCCTGCGCCAGCCGCATCCCGTCCCATAAAAATTTTGTCCGGTTGTACGGTTTTCCGTCAGGGCTGATGTGCTGTTTTTCCGTCCGCCTCCCCAGCGCATCGTACACATACCGGTATGTCCCCCGCGCTGTCGTCACTTCCACCATCCGGTGTTCCGCATCATAACGGTAACTCTGCGTTCCGCTCCGGCCCTCCTTTTCCACCGCACGGCCAAATTCGTCATAACGGTAGTGCACACCACGGTAAGACATCAGCCGGTTGAACGGCACCACGCTGTTTTCTGCCGTGGCCCTTTCCCCCGCGCGCCTCCCCAGCAGGTTTCCCGCCGCGTCGTACTGCCAGCTCGCCAGATACCCCTCATCCTCCGAACGACACGCCGTGATGCGCCCCGTGGGGTCGTAGAAGTAATCCGTTTCCCCCCGCCGGCTGTGCCGCGTCTTCAGCAGTTCATCCTCGCCACTGTAGCTGTACTGCCGGTCCGTGAACGTCTCCGGTACCACCCCGCGCATCCCGCTGTATGTCTCCCTGCGCTTCAGCCGCCCGCCGGGGTCGTAAAGCTGCCGCGTGCTCAGTCGCCCCTGGCTTCTGAGCACTTCACGGTGCAGGTGGTCGCGCGTGAACTCGCTGATGACTTCCCGGTCCAGATTTATCTGCTGGAGATGGCCGCTGCCGTAGTACAGATGGCGCTGCGTTCTGCCGTCCGGAAAGGTGGTGGCAGTCCGGTTGCCCAGTTCATCGTACTGGTGGGTCAGGATGCCCTGCGCCGTCTCCTCGCTCAGCATCCGCCCCAGTCTGTCGTAGCTGAAGCGGATAATCTCCGGGGCGTCCGTTTCCCCGGCATCCGACCGCCGGCGGCGGATTTCCAGTAGCCGGTCAGCCGCATCATGGACGTATTCCGTACGGCCATCGGCTGTCTCCTTTGCCGTGAGCCGGCCCGCCGCATCACGCGCCAGCCGGTGGCGGATTTCACCGCCCCGGTCCCCGGTGAACACCACTTCCGTGACCGCGTTCAGCGCGTTGTAGCGGTACGACTGGCGGCAGCCGTCCGGGTTTATCTGCTCCGCCAGACGGTCCAGCACATCATGGCGGAACCGGTAGCGTTCTCCGTTCTCGTTCGTGAGCGTGACCAGACGCCCGTAAGCGTCGTACCCGAACGCCGTCCTGCGCCCCATCGCGTCCGTCCGGCTGCGCACCCGGCCCTGCCCGTCCCGCTGCCAGCGCGTTATCCTCCCCATCGGGCTGGTGTACTTCACCAGCCTGCCCGCCGCGTCTGACTGGTAATTCACCGTGCGGCCGTCCGCCAGTATCACCTCCGTCAGATGACCGCTGTCGTCATACCCGTAGCGCGTGCTGTGGCTCTGCGCGTCTGTCATCCGTATCAGCCGCGTGCGTTCGTCGTAGAACCAGGCCGTCTGCGAGCCGGAACAGTCCGTATGCCGCATGAGCTGCCCGTCTTCGTTCCACTGAAGGTATTTATTCCCCCCACGGACATCCGTTATCTGCACCACCTGGCCGTGGTGGTCATACTGATACCGGGTGTTCTGCTGCAGCGGGTCGGTCACGGCAAGAAGGTTGCCGCGTTCATCGTACACACAGCGCCAGCTGTTTCCCGCCGCGTCCACCTCCGTTTCCGGCTGGTGCCACACCGGGTGCCACTGCGCCTGCGCCACCCGCCCCAGCGGGTCGTGCGTCTCCGTGATATGCCCCTGCCGGTCATACACATAGCGCCATTTGCCGCCCTGAGGGTCGGTCATCCCCAGCAACAGTCGTTCTTCGTCGCTCCAGCGGAATGTCGTCACCTGTCCGGCTTCGTCCTGGTACGCCGTCACCTGATTCTGCGCATCCCACTGGTGATAACGCGTGCGCCCCAGTCCGTCCGTCACGCACAGCCTGCGCTGCGCCAGGTCCCACGCCAGCCGGTACTGTTCACCGCTGTCCGTGTGGTGCCCCGTTACCCGCCACGCCGCATCATCCGGACCGTCATACCAGCCCCACTGGTAATAATACCCTTCGCCGCCCGGCTGGCGGTGCAGCGTCATGCAGTGGTTTTCGTCGTAAGCAAACTCACGCAGCAGGTGCCCCGTGCTGTCGTACACGCCGTTCAGGTGGCCGGCCTCGTCATAGCTGTAACGACGCAGCAGTAAAGGTGCAGTCTCAGGGAAATGCTGATAAATCTGTGTCATCCGCCGGGGATGCGCCGCCAGTTCGTAATACAGACGGATGCACGGACGCTGCTGTTCGCCGCTGATTTCAGTGATACGTCCCCGGTCGTCGTAGTACAGATTCAGACAGTTGCTGTTACGGTCGCCCAGCATTTTCAGCCGCTGGCGCTGCGGGTTGTGCGGGTCGGCTTCAAACAGAAAAAACTGTCCATCATCGCTGCTGATAAGCCAGTGCCCCTGCTCACCACGCCGGACTGCCAGTCCTTCGCCGGGGCTGTAAAACCCGCTCCCCGGCAGCACGGCTTCCATATCCAGGCGTCGCCCCATGCCCGACACAAAGGTCATGCAGTTTTCGTCCGCGTTACCCGGTGTGCGCACCAGGCTGACTTCATACATCACACTCCAGCCCTGACCAAACATTCCTTCCGTGCGTTCGTCACGACTGCTGTACACGCGCTGCCAGTCCAGCGGAAAGTGGCCCGGCAGACTGAAATCGAAGTCATCGTCATCGGCAAGGTATTTGGCCCCGGTGGCGGCATTGACCGGATGCGGAAGGGCTCTGGTGGCCTTCTGCGCCAGCATGCTCATCCCGACACTGGCAGCAAAACAGGCGATTTTAGAAAGCATTTTGCCCGGGCGAAGAAACATCAGCGCCACAGTTGCCACCAGGGTTATCTGCGACCTGCCGCTTCTGATATCCCTGACCACCAGTAACGGACCGCCAATGCGCACATCCGGTGACACAAACGCCCCGTTCCCCGGCTCATTCACCACCCTGGCCTCGCAGGTACAGCGTGCCCCGCTGCGTGCCGCCGGCTGGCTGTTGATACGCACATCCCGCGCGCCTTCCGCGATATATTCCGCTGCGGGCGGCTCGTCATCGCCTTTGAACAGATTACTGATGCTGCCAATAACCGCATTCACTCCCTGAAAGGCGGTTTCCAGCATACCGTCCGGACTCAGCAGGTTAAGGGCCGTTCCCAGGGGGTCATCCAGAAAGGCAGCTTTTTTTTGTGCGAGAAACTGCGTCAGTGAGGAAGGATGTTTATGGCAGTCGATTTTATCGTCAGGGGTCGGGGTGGAGCCCGGGGCCGCACTGGCCACAGTGGGCTGCCATAGTTCCGACACAAAATGTGTCACGCCATCCACCATTTCAGAACGCCCTTCTTCCGTACTGAGCTGGTCGTGCAGCGCCCGGGACATCAGCACAGGCCCTGTCACCGGGTTAACCGCCAGGGCTATGGCCCCCGCCATTTCCAGATATTCCCCGGCCACATCCCGGAACGTTCTGGCATCCTCCTGACGCTGCGCTTCTTCCTGTTCCGCCTTCGACTGCGCCTCCTGCGCCTCAATGTCCTGCCGCGATGCCGCAGTCGCCGCTGCCCGCGCGGCAGGTTTGCTGTTGATCCATGTGTCACCAGAGCCGGTGAGGATGTAACCTTCAATCTGAGGCGGGAAAAGCATATCTGCGAGGGCTGAACAGGCTTCGCTGACCTTTTCTGTCACGCCGGTGTACACCATCGCCACACCCGCCACAAAACCGGTCAGCACGACGGCCGTGCACCCCATCGTGAACCCCACTGACGCCGCCAGTAACGAGGTTGTGCCGACAATGAGAGCATCAATAACGACATTTGCGGCCACCTCCAGCACCGCCCCCAGCACATCTGCCATAAACGACGTATGCAGCAGGGCATCACCCTGTCTTGCCGCCCAGAATGCCTCTTCCATGTCCCGTTCCCTGTATGATTAATTCGTCCTGGCTTCCTGCCGCATCCTGAAGCGCAGATTCTTTTTAATTTCAGCCCAGCGCGTCATATCTGCCGGGGTCAGCGGTGTGGTTCTGGCGTAGGTGAAGGCCATCATGACCCGCTCACCCGGCAATACAAATGCCACCTGACACTGGTACACCTGCTCGTTACCCCGGAGAAACTGGCTCTGTATTTCCAGCCCTTGTTCACCGTCATTAATCCCTACCCGTGTTACCTGAACTGGCGTGTAGTGAAGATCCTTTACCTGTTTCTCCAGTTTTTTCATTTGCTGTTCAATCTGGGAGGCTAATTCGTCTCCTTCCTGCATCTGGCCCCGACTGATAATGAGTGCAGCGTCGGGATCGCTGAGGCGCAGCATATTAATCGTACTGTCCTGAATAATATTCCCGGGAAAAGTTACAACAGTTTCATTGAGATAATACTCCGTCATACTGGTATGAGTCCTTTTTAATAAATGAATTATTTATTGATGGGTTTTTATTTATTTTTTAGTCATGAAGGTGATATCCATCACCGTTTATCACACATTTTATCTTTCCAGCCA
>NZ_JAYQWM010000037.1:0-43545 GCF_036662595.1 Escherichia sp. Lx600-2
ATCAAAACTAAGTGCTGGCGCTCTTGGCTTTGAGGCATCATAGTTAATGTTAGACATATAGGCAATCATATAATTAAAGTTTGATTCTGCTATTTCATCGCAGTCACATTGACCCGTTGATATAAAGAAAGTGAGTGCTGTCATAGTAGACTGCAGCCTTTCTTTAAAAGAGTCGAAAGCCAGGCTTTTAATATTTAAATCACCATAATTACTCTGTATTAAGTTTGTAGAAAACATCTCCCGCCTCATATTGTTAACAAATTTATTATCTCATTTAAATCTAAGTCATTTACAATATAAGTTTAAGAGCGACGCCACAGGATGAACTATCAAAAATAGCTCATCATGATTAGCAAAACTTAACCATTTTAAAATAAATAAACAATTAAAGAAAAAAGATCACTTATTTATAGCAATAGATCGTCAAAGGCAGCTTTTTGTTACAGGTGGTTTGAATGAATGTAGCAATGAAATACAAAATTTCAGGCCATGTACCTCCCGGCAAAACCGGGAGGTACGTAATCCTTACTCAGTCACTTCCCCTTCCTGGCGGATCTGATTTGCCCAACGCTGGGCGGATTCAGGCACAGTAAACGCCGGTGAGCGCAGAAATGACTCTCCCATCAGTACAAACGCAACATATTTGCCACGCAGCATCCAGACATCACGAAACGAATCCATCTTTATCGCATGTTCTGGCGGCGCGGGTTCCGTGCGTGGGACATAGCTAATAATCTGGCGGTTTTGCTGGCGGAGCGGTTTCTTCATTACTGGCTTCACTAAACGCATATTAAAAATCAGAAAAACTGTAGTTTAGCCGATTTAGCCCCTGTACGTCCCGCTTTGCGTGTATTTCATAACACCGTTTCCAGAATAGTCTCCGAAGCGGGGTCTAGCTGGTGGTCTATAGTTAGAGAGTTTTTTGACCAAAACAGCGGCCCTTTCAGTAATAAATTAAGGAGACGAGTTCAATGTCGCAACAAAACGAAAAGAACCCACATCAGCACCAGTCACCACTACACGATTCCAGCGAAGCGAAACCGGGGATGGACTCACTGGCACCTGAGGACGGCTCTCATCGTCCAGCGGCTGAACCAACACCGCCAGGTGCACAACCTACCGCCCCAGGGAGCCTGAAAGCCCCTGATACGCGTAACGAAAAACTTAATTCTCTGGAAGACGTACGCAAAGGCAGTGAAAATTATGCGCTGACCACTAATCAGGGCGTGCGCATCGCCGACGATCAAAACTCACTGCGTGCCGGTAGCCGTGGTCCAACGCTGCTGGAAGATTTTATTCTGCGCGAGAAAATCACCCACTTTGACCATGAGCGCATCCCGGAACGTATTGTTCATGCACGTGGATCAGCCGCTCACGGTTATTTCCAGCCATATAAAAGCTTAAGCGATATCACCAAAGCGGATTTCCTCTCAGATCCGAACAAAATCACCCCAGTATTTGTTAGGTTCTCTACCGTTCAGGGTGGTGCTGGCTCTGCCGATACCGTGCGTGATATCCGTGGCTTTGCCACCAAATTCTATACCAAAGAGGGTATTTTTGACCTTGTTGGCAATAACACGCCAATCTTCTTTATCCAGGATGCGCATAAATTCCCCGATTTTGTTCATGCGGTAAAACCAGAACCACACTGGGCAATTCCACAAGGGCAAAGCGCCCACGATACTTTCTGGGATTATGTTTCTCTGCAACCTGAAACTCTGCACAACGTGATGTGGGCGATGTCGGATCGCGGCATCCCCCGCAGTTACCGCACCATGGAAGGCTTTGGTATTCATACCTTCCGCCTGATTAATGCCGAAGGGAAGGCAACGTTTGTACGTTTCCACTGGAAACCACTGGCAGGTAAAGCCTCACTCGTTTGGGATGAAGCACAAAAACTAACCGGACGTGACCCGGACTTCCACCGCCGCGAGTTGTGGGAAGCGATTGAAGCAGGCGATTTTCCGGAATACGAACTGGGCTTCCAGTTGATTCCTGAAGAAGATGAATTCAAGTTCGACTTCGATCTTCTCGATCCAACCAAACTTATCCCAGAAGAACTGGTGCCCGTTCAGCGTGTCGGCAAAATGGTGCTCAATCGCAACCCGGATAACTTCTTTGCTGAAAACGAACAGGCGGCTTTCCATCCTGGGCATATCGTGCCGGGACTGGACTTCACCAACGATCCGCTGTTGCAGGGACGTTTGTTCTCCTATACCGATACACAAATCAGTCGTCTTGGTGGGCCGAATTTCCATGAGATTCCGATTAACCGTCCGACCTGCCCTTACCACAACTTCCAGCGTGATGGCATGCATCGTATGGGGATCGACACTAACCCGGCGAATTACGAACCGAACTCGATCAACGATAACTGGCCGCGCGAAACACCGCCGGGACCGAAACGCGGCGGTTTTGAATCATATCAGGAACGCGTGGAAGGAAATAAAGTTCGCGAGCGCAGTCCATCTTTTGGCGAATATTATTCCCATCCGCGTCTGTTCTGGCTAAGTCAGACGCCATTCGAGCAGCGTCATATTGTCGATGGTTTCAGTTTTGAGTTAAGCAAAGTCGTTCGTCCGTATATTCGTGAGCGCGTTGTTGACCAGCTGGCGCATATTGATCTCACTCTGGCCCAGGCGGTGGCGAAAAATCTCGGTATCGAACTGACTGACGACCAGCTGAATATCACCCCACCTCCGGACGTCAACGGTCTGAAAAAGGATCCATCCTTAAGTTTGTACGCCATTCCTGACGGTGATGTGAAAGGTCGCGTGGTAGCGATTTTACTTAATGATGAGGTGAGATCGGCAGACCTTCTGGCCATTCTCAAGGCGCTGAAGGCCAAAGGCGTTCATGCAAAACTGCTCTACTCCCGAATGGGTGAAGTGACTGCGGATGACGGTACGGTGTTGCCTATAGCCGCTACCTTTGCCGGTGCGCCTTCGCTGACGGTCGATGCGGTCATTGTCCCTTGCGGCAATATCGCGGATATCGCTGACAATGGCGATGCCAACTACTACCTGATGGAAGCCTACAAACACCTTAAACCGATTGCGCTGGCGGGAGACGCGCGCAAGTTTAAAGCAACAATCAAGGTCGCTGACCAGGGTGAAGAAGGGATTGTGGAAGCTGACAGCGCCGACGGTAGTTTTATGGATGAACTGTTAACGCTGATGGCAGCACACCGCGTGTGGTCACGCATTCCTAAGATTGACAAAATTCCGGCGTAAATATGGATAAGGTCACGTCCCCTGGGGAGTGACCTTACCACCTTACTTACACATCAAGATAACTACCCAACCGATAACCACGCTCAGCAATTGCATATTTCAACGACGCTGATGTCAGCACTTCCAGCTCCGTTAACCGTGGGAAACAGTAAGCACTCTGGCGAATCGTATTATCGACAAACGCCGGATGGCACATGACTTCCAGCGAGCGTTCCCCGCGATGGCTGGAATCATCAAGCACTTGCAGGAACAGTGCCTCGCTAATCTCTTCACCATAAAACGCGCTACTGAATCCGTGCGAACTGCGCAGATTAGCCGGTAAATCACCAGCGTTAGATAGCGGCTGACGGTCGATGCGCAACGCAATCCCCTCTTCAGCCGCAAACCTGGCAACAATAGGGACAATCTGCGGGAACATATGCACATGATGATGGCTATCAAGATGCGTAGGTTTGCGTCCAAATAGCTCAATGAAACGCAAATACTGACTGGCAAGCTCCTGAGTAATTTCTTCCAGCGGTAAAGCATCTTCTTCTGCCAACTGCCAGATCCATTTTCCCAGCACACCATCGCGGGTTAACCCCGGCATAGCTGTCAGTGGCTTGCCCATAGTAAGGACAAAGTGCATCCCTATGGCCAGACTCGGTTCATCACGACTCAACTGCACCGCATGGTCAATAGCCTGCCCATTCACCAGCGCCGTCGTCGATGTGACAACCCCATTGCGACAGGCCTCGATAATGCCGTAGTTCTGACCTTTGCTTAAGCCAAAATCATCGGCATTAACAATCAGTAAGCGTTCCATAATCAGCCTCGGTTAATGTGCTTTTTTAAGCTCTGCGATGCAGTCGGCAAAATTTGGCAGCCATTTCTCGTGCGCCAGAATCATCTCGCGTGCCAGCAGCTCAGCATCGCGATCGGAATGCACCAACGGACTAAGGTTTAGCGCCAGTAACACATCGTTAAATTCTCCGCTAAGTGCGGCGTTGCTGGCAGCAATCTCGAAGCCTTTAATGGTGTGAATCAGCCCCATCACTTTATCATCGAAATGCGTAATGCGCGGATGTGGCGTCGCGCCATCGCGCCCCAGCTTACAGGTCATTTCTACCGCCCAGTCTGCCGGAATATTATCAATATGCCCATGATGCGGGATATTAACGTAATGTTCTGCTTGCTTGTCGTTGTAGATAGCGTTGATCACTTCGCACGCTGCATCAGAGTAATAAGCCCCACCGCGCTGTTCCAGTTCTTTCGGCTTAACTTTCAACTCCGGGTTTTTATACAGCTCAAAAAGTTGTTTCTCGACTTTCTGTACTACCTGCGCTCGTGCGCCGCCTTTGTAGTATTCGCCCATTTCAATAGCCAGCATCTCTTTTTGCTTGAAGTAATAAAGCAAATAAGAACACGGCAACAGATTCAGAGAACGAATTAAGCCTTCGCTAAATGGCAGATCGAAAATATTTTTAACGCCAGATGCTTTTAACTGCCCGGATGCCACACCATCAAGCAATTCGGCAAAGCGCGACTTGCCATTTACCAGCACATCCTTAATGAACACCATATGGTTGAGGCCGAAAAGATCGATAGATAAATCATCGCTGTCTTTCAGCATCAGAACATCGCGAATAAACATCTTCATGCCGATCGGAATATTACACACGCCGATAAAGCGTTTAAATCCGGTATGACGATAAACGGCTTCAGTGACCATTCCCGCCGGGTTAGTGAAGTTAATCACCCATGCATTCGGACAAAGTTCTTCGACATCTTTTACGATGTCAAAAATCACCGGAATGGTACGCAGACCTTTAAACAGACCGCCCGCGCCGTTGGTTTCCTGACCAAGATAACCATGACTTAATGGAATACGTTCATCCAGTTCGCGCGCCGGTAATTGGCCTACGCGCAGTTGGGTAGTAACGAAATCAGCATCTTTCAATGCTTCGCGGCGATCCAGCGTTTTATAAACCTTCATCGGGACGCCAGCGTTATCAATCATCCGTTGGCAGAGATCGAAAATAATATCCAGTTTAGCTTTGCCACCTTCGACATCCACCAGCCATAATTCGCTGACCGGCAATTCGTGATAACGCTTAATAAATCCTTCCAGTAACTCCGGGGTATAGCTGCTCCCGCCACCAATAGTGACGACTTTTAATTTCTGGCTCATAATTTCTCCCTTCAGTACAGAATACTGATATCTGGCATATCTGCCCCCCGGACATAAATAACCCAGCAACAGGACAGATATGTGAATTGTCAGGTATAACGACTTACTGATTAAATTCAGTCAATTTCTTACGATAGCTCTTAGGCGTAAAGGACGTTAATTTCTTAAACGTTTTAATAAACAAACTCGGGCTACTATAACCGGCCTCAAACGCAATATCCGTCACTGAATAGTTGGTCATTTCCAGTTGTTTTTTGGCAAAATTAATACGGATTTCATTAATAATCTGCATTGGCGTTTTGCCATAATATCGTTGAGTCGCTCGCGTCAAATATTCCTGTGATTTGGCTGACAACGTCACCATATTCTCCAGCGCCGATTCACTAAACTGCTCTTTATCATGCATCTTTTCTACCGTACTTTTCAGCCACTGCGGTACATCATCAATCACCTGTTCTTCGCGGTAATGACGTAAACGGTTAATGACATAAAAAGTAACCATCTCAACAAACTCTTCCAGCCCTGTTTCGCGGAAATTCAATGAAGAAATCACTGTTTCCACATAGGTGAGAAAAGCGTTATTGGTCCGGTATACCTGCGAAGCGACAAAGCAATAAGGCAACAACGGCAGGTAATGCTGCTCAAAAAAGCGTTTACTGATCCCAACGTTCAATATACGCGTGGCACCAAACTCATAAAAACTTTGATGGTGCGAACCTAACGGAATAAAAACAAAATCGCCCCGTTCCAGTAACACGCGCTTACCGTTAATCTCCTGGAAATAACGCCCGGTTAATACCAGAGTAAATTCATAATAGTCGTGCTGATGCAGTCCGCTGATACTCTCAGTTTTGTTATAGATAAACACATGGAAGTTTTTGCCATTAAACAACTGCTGTTCTCGGGCAGTGGCAATTTCCGGCGCGTTAATCACTGGCTGCATCATCGACTCCTTATGCCTTCAGTTTTTCATGAAGCTCAATTAATTCAGTAATCAGTTCACGCGCAAGCATGGACGTCATTAAATGATCCTGAGCGTGGACCAGCACCAGACTCACTTTCATCTTACCTTCGCCCGCATCGCCTTCAATCAGTTTCGTCTGTACCAGATGCGCTTCATTCAATGCCATCCGTGACTGATCCATCATGGCTTTTGCTGCGGCAAAATCGCCCTGCTTCGCCTGTTTCAGTGCCGCATACGCCAGGCTGCGCGCTTGTCCGGAGTTGATGATAAGCCCCATCACCACTTCTTCCAGCTCTTCAGCTTCCGTTTGCGTATCGGGAATATTATCGAGATCCATCATACATCGTTCCTCTCTATTCTTACCGGCACGATTACCCGTACCGGCATCGATTAAAATTTCAGGGCGTTAGCGATATCTTCTTCGCTCTCTTCTTTATCAATCGCGTTTTGTGCTTTGTTAGCCACCACAACAAAGGGCAGATAAATTAACGTTGCGATACCAAGGTTGAAGAGTGCAACCAGCAATGCGGCGACGCTACCGTTGGTGTTAAAGAAGGCTCCCAGACCGGTTGGCATGGTCCACGGTGCAATATTGGTCACCGGAGGAATAATGCCCATGTAGTACGCTGCCAGGGTGATTGCCGCCAGAATCGGTTGTACCAGTACAAACGGGATAAACATCACCGGGTTCATGATAATTGGCAGACCAAACAGAATCGGTTCGTTAATCTGGAAGATGCCGGACGGCAGCGCCAGTTTTGCCACCTGACGATAATCAGCACGGCGAGAGGCGATAAAGATAGCCAGGATCAGGCCTAAAGTCGCACCACTGCCCCCAAGGAAAATAAAGGAGTCCAGCATCGGCTTGGCCCAGATATGGAAGGTCTTACCGGCTGCCAGCGCCGCTTCGACGGAACCATATTGCTGATAGGTCGCGATATTTTCCAGCGCCCACGGCGTCATAATGCCGTTGTCCAGTGCGGTCAGCGCCAGCGCGCCATGAATACCGAAGAACCAGAGCAGTGGAACAAAGATCACATAGGCCCAGCCCACCACGCTACCCAACGATGCCAGTGGGGTTGAGATGGTATCCATAATGATCTGATGGAAGTTGGTGCCCCAGGTATTCAACGCCCAGGCAATAATCCCCATCACGGAAAGAATAATAAAGCCGGGAATTAATGCCGAGAAGGAACGCGATACTGAAGCAGGTACGCTGTCGGGCAGTTTAATGACCCAATTGCGGCGGACAATAAAGGTAAACATTTCTGCCACCACCAGGCCAATAATAATCCCGGAGATGATATTCGCCCCACCTAACCAGTTTGCGCCAACCGCATAGGCCTCACCGACACTATATGGGGTGACGGTCATAAATGCTGCAACGGATAACAACCCAGCCGCCAGCGCATCGACTTTACGCTCTTCTGCCAGCGCCATGCCAATAAAGAACGGTGCCATTAAAGACATTATCCCTAATGTTCCGTTATATACGTTGCCGCCAATACCTTTCAGACCATTAAGTGTTTCAATGGTTGAGGCGTCGAGGCGAATACCTAAGGAATAAAAAAACGACCCCTCCCCAAAGCTTAGAAAAACGTTGTTAATTAATACAAACATGGCCCCCGCAAGGGTTAACGGCATTAAGCGAATAAAGCCATTTTTGATTGCATTAACGTGTGGCTGCTTTCCTATTTTAACTGCAAAAGGGAGGAGTACCTTTTCAAGCGATGCAATAACATTACTCATAGAAAAATACCCTTAAAAACCGCAATTTAAATATTGCGGTATTGATTTATGAAATAACTCTTTGACGGGAAAATTTAAAATAAATTAATTTGCTGCGGCTTTTTTAATCGCTGCAACCGCAGCCTTAAGCACGCCTAAACCATCGACTTTGCCATAAAGCAGCGAGTCAATTACTTCAACCGGTTTGTTGGGTAACAAACGCTGGATTTCGGGCAACATATAAGCAATCTGCGGCCCTAATAACACGACATCGGCATTCTGACCTTTTTCACCAGCCAGTGTTTCCGGAAATGCTTCAATAATGACCGGAACTTCATATTTTTCTGCCTGTGCGCGCATTTTTGATACCAGTAAAGAGGTAGACATGCCCGCAGAACAAAACAGATAAATGTGTTTCTTTTCCATAAAACTGCCCTCATCGACGATTATCTGTCAGCCAGACACTCCGCAAGCCTTAACCTGCTTCCATGCTCTGGGTAACTTGCGAAACCAACATGACTTTTTTTGTGGCTGAAAGGAGTATACGGTATAGACCTGAGCAATAGTATTTCTTTGACCTTATAAATTGTCTCTCCTTGACCTGCGGTTATGACCCTCTTCACATTTCGGGCAAATAATTCGCGAAGATAATTAAGAACTCAGGCCAAAAAAAAACCGGCGCAATGGCCGGTTTCCGTTGTTACTCAAGCTTTCAGACGAAGTGATTACTTCGCAGCCTGTGGATCAGTGTCGTATTCAGCACAGGTCTGATAACCGGAGTTGATGACATGTCCGGTATCATCTAACGCGACAAAGTAGGTTTCTGCTTTACCATCACGTTGACCCAGGATGTAGGTCTGGCAAGTACCACGAGCATGGATCATGCTCACTTCAGACGAAGGTTTACCCGCAATTTGTGCAACCTGCGCCCGGCTCATGCCTTTTTTGACGTCTTTCACCACAGGCTGTACAAACTGGTCTTTGGTACGATCATAAGCCGTACAACCCGTCAGCATGGTTAATACCGCCGCTGCACTCAGAATTCCTGCCATATTCTTGTTCATATTCCGTCCTCTTGTTTATCAGCGTGTTAGATAAGCCTGGAATACATTGGGCGCTTTTTCAAGCCCATGAACGAAACGGCTCCGCTTTCAGAGGATTCCTGTATGACGTTTTAACCACCATTCAGCCCGCTGTCGCTTGTCGTTTCAGTGGCAACGGGTTAGCTTTAAGGAAGTTTTGTCTTTTCTGTCTGGAGGGGTTCAATGACATTGCAACAACAAATAATAAAGGCGCTGGGCGCAAAACCGCAGATTAATGCCGAAGAGGAAATTCGTCGTAGTGTCGATTTTCTGAAAAGCTACCTACGAACTTATCCGTTCATTAAATCACTGGTGCTCGGGATCAGCGGCGGTCAGGACTCCACGCTTGCCGGAAAGCTGTGCCAGATGGCGATTAATGAGCTGCGCCAGGAAACCGGCAACGAATCACTGCAATTTATTGCCGTACGCCTGCCCTATGGTGTTCAGGCCGACGAACAAGATTGCCAGGATGCCATTGCCTTTATTCAACCGGATCGCGTATTAACCGTTAATATCAAGGGCGCGGTATTGGCTAGCGAGCAGGCATTGCGGGAAGCAGGCATTGAACTGAGCGATTTTGTCCGTGGCAATGAAAAAGCGCGTGAGCGGATGAAAGCACAATATAGCATTGCGGGTATGACCAGCGGTGTCGTGGTGGGCACCGATCATGCAGCAGAAGCCATTACCGGATTCTTCACTAAATATGGTGACGGCGGTACGGACATTAATCCGCTGTATCGTCTCAACAAACGTCAGGGTAAACAGTTACTGGCGGCATTAGGTTGCCCGGAACACCTTTATAAGAAAGCGCCAACGGCCGATCTGGAAGATGATCGCCCTTCTCTGCCAGATGAAGTGGCACTCGGCGTGACCTATGACAATATCGACGACTATCTGGAAGGGAAAAACGTACCTCAACAGGTCGCCAGAACAATAGAGAACTGGTATCTGAAAACCGAACATAAACGCCGTCCGCCAATTACCGTTTTCGATGATTTCTGGAAAAAGTAATAATTTGCACATATTGGATTGTGCGAAAAAGAGTAATTTGTTCACGCCGGATGCGGCGTGAACGCCTTATTCGACCTACAAAACTATGCAAATTCAATACATTGCAGGAGTCGAATAGGCCTGACAGGCGTAGCACGTCAGACGGTGTAACCTTTGTCATCGACCCGCCTCTTTTTTAATCGCTTCCCGCCTGTTACACTGGATAGATAACCAGCATTCGGAGTCAACAGTGGTACGGCGTTTAACTTCTCCGCGGCTCGAATTTGAAGCTGCGGCAATTTATGAATATCCCGAACATTTACGTTCATTCCTTAATGACTTACCCACCCGACCAGGGGTGTATCTGTTTCATGGCGAAAGTGACACCATGCCGCTCTATATCGGCAAAAGCGTTAATATCCGCAGTCGGGTGCTTTCTCATTTACGCACCCCGGATGAAGCCGCCATGCTACGGCAATCCCGGCGAATTAGCTGGATCTGCACCGCAGGCGAAATCGGCGCTCTGCTCCTTGAAGCGCGATTAATCAAAGAACAACAGCCGCTGTTTAATAAACGGTTGCGCCGCAATCGCCAGCTCTGTGCCCTGCAATTAAATGAAAAGCGCGTCGATGTGGTGTATGCCAAAGAGGTGGATTTTTCACAAGCCCCCAACCTGTTTGGCCTGTTTGCCAATAGGCGCGCAGCTTTGCAAGCATTGCAGACCATCGCTGATGAACAAAAACTTTGTTATGGCCTGCTGGGACTGGAACCGTTAAGTCGCGGTCGTGCATGTTTTCGTTCAGCGCTAAAACGTTGCGCCGGAGCATGCTGCGGTAAAGAGAGCCATGAGGAACATGCGCTACGCTTGCGCCAGTCTCTGGAGCGTTTGCGGGTGGTGTGTTGGCCTTGGCAAGGGGCGGTGGCGCTGAAAGAACAGCACCCGGAAATGACTCAATATCATATTATTCAAAACTGGCTGTGGCTGGGGGCGGTTAATTCGCTGGAAGAAGCGACAACGTTAATTCGGACACCCGCCGGGTTTGATCACGACGGTTATAAAATTCTTTGTAAGCCGCTGCTTTCCGGTAACTATGAAATTACTGAACTTGATCCGGCGAATGACCAGCGAGCCAGTTGATTTCACTGAACAACAGTTTACCTTGCGGTTGTAAAAGCCGCAGGGTGTGCCTGCCATCGAACCAGCACGCGCCCTGGTCGGTAGTGAGCAGTTTGTCGCCCAGTTGCCACGCCCCGTTAATCACAAACACCACCCCGCCGCGTGAGCCAAAGGTAGTAAACGTACGTTCGGCAATTCTGACTTTCGCCTTACAGACATCCAGGCGCGTCATAATATTGAAATCCATCGACATCTGCCCTGCCGTCAGTTTCGCTTTTACCACCTGGTCCGCCGCAAAGGCAAAAGGCTGTAACGGTTTTAAGGTATGGTTAAAGCGGTCTGCGCTTTCAAGGAACATCTCGCCGCCTTCCAGCAACGTCACTATCCTTTCCATACCGGGAAACAAAGAAAACTCCCCATTCGCCGCGATGGATGCAATGCTGGCACGCCAGTAAAAATCACGTTTTGCCGGTGGGAAAGTGCAAATTTCGCGCGTTTCACCGGCAGCATTTCGCCACAGATTCACCGACATTTTACGCATATCAAAGTATTCCATACTCACTCCCGGCCCGTTCTTTTCATTGTTATCGTTCAGGTAACCGTGGATGGTTATCGGCAACTCGGGTGATTTACGTTAGTGGTGATCAGGCTTTTTTTACAACTGTTTGAGAAGAGAAAAGAAAACCGCCGATCCTGTCCACCGCATTACTGCAAGGTAGTGGACAAGACCGGCGGTCTTAAGTTTTTTGGCTGAAAGATTATTCAGCAGTTGCAGGCATTTTACCTTTTGCCGCTGGACGTTCTGTCAGACGCTTCTCAAAATTAGTATTAAATTGCTTTTTCTGTTCCGGCGTCAGGATGTTGTAAATTTTGTTCTGGGTTTCCATGTGCGCCAGCATGTTAGCTTTGCGCTGTTCTTCCATTTTTGCGATCTGCGCTTCAGCTTTTGCTTTATCGAAGGTATCGCTGGCAATGATGTCATGCATTGCGCGGCGTTCTTCCAGCGGCGGACGTTTCATCTGGTCACGCTGGCCTTTCATGATTTCGCGGATCTGCTGTTTTTGCGCGTCGGTCAGGTTCAGGTCTTTGAACATCATGTCCTGATGCGGACCGAACTTGCCTTTATGGTGCATCATCGGCTTCGCGTCAGCCGGTGCTGCGGTAGTGGTGTCTGCGGCATGGGCCAGGTTAGCCGCGCCAAGAGCCAGGGTAGAGGCAACAAACAGTGCAGTTAATTTACGCATATTCTATATCCTTCCTTTCAGTTATTTATTACGGCTTTCTTAAGTAGCGTGCCGTGTTGACGAGATTAACTTTACTGACTTTAGCGTCAATTAATCAGAGCAACGGTAAAACAATGAAAGTGTAAAAAACACTTTTGCGCCAATTATGGAGAAAAAAAGAAAATTTGATGGAGAGTGATGAGCGAATATTACAACACGATGATTTTGCAGAGATTATGAAGAACTATACCGGATGACTGGTGATAAATAAAGCAAATAACCAGGATTAATCTGTATTAATTTATAAGAAAGCAACTTAATACCCGCAGAATGATTTCTGCGGGTAAGTATTAGCTTATTTTTTCGAGCATTAATCCCGCGCGTAATCCCAACGCTACCAACGGATTAGGGAATAACACATACTCTACATCATGGGTTACGGTAAAACGTTCCTCTCCGTCCTGCGCCAGCAATGTTCCTTTCTCAAACGGCATAAAATTCAGCGTGTCACTTGCCATATGCATTTCGAAGGACGGCGAGTGGCGAGTAATTTGCGAAACCACCCGATAACGGAGCGGCGGTGTTCTCACGATACCGATACTCTCACCAGATAGCAGCGCAGCAATTGCGCTGGCAGTTACTGCAAACTGGCGAAGATCGTTTTGCCCAAAGGGCAACGCTTTGCCAAGTTCCAGCGTACAGGCCAGCGCGCCAAAATGTCTGGCGCTGAAATGGGTAAACGTACCACCAGGCTCCTGATGGAACACCAGCGCCTCCAGCCCCGCCGCACCCAGCCACGTCAGAAATTTCTCGTCCCAGGGAATGTCGCGTTGCGGTAATACACCGAACTGCGGATGCAAGGAGCCACGAATTGCGGTATGTAGATCAAGGTGCCAGCGCACAGATTCTTTGCCCTGGTCATAAAAATCTTCCAGGCACTGTTCCAGTTCGCGCGCCCGACAGGTTTCTCCGCTTTCAGCAAATAGCTGCCAACGACCGCCAAACATTCGGTTCATATCGCTATGGCAATAACGTTTCCCTTGCTTCAGCGCAGGAGGATTCCCGAGGATCACCAGCAACCGCCAACGTAACGGGATCTCGCCGTGAGATATCGCGCCAAGCAACGCGTCCAGCATCTCCACAGGTGCCGTCTCATTACCGTGTATTCCCGCTGAAATCACCAGTGCGCCTTGCGGTGGCGTTAATGGCGTCAGTTCCAGCACACCATCGCCCAGCCAGCGCCAGCGAACACCGTTGATTTCTCGCTCGGTGATAACCGGTTTTTTACTCGTTAAGGTCAGAGCAAGAAAATTATCCATTGCCCCCTCCCTCGCGCTGGAACGGATAAACCGAACCGAGATTCAGTAATTGGCTCAATACATCCAGTGCTTCCCGCCCTTCGCGCAGCAATTGCGGGTCGGCCAGATCGGCAGCAGTAAGACGATCGCGGTAGTAACGATCCACCCAGTCATTGAGCGCATTAAACAAGGTATCGTTCATCATCACCGCCGGATTCACCGCCCGGCGTTCTTCTTCTGTCAATACCACCCGCAACCGCAGGCACGCCGGGCCGCCGCCATTCGCCATGCTTTCACGTAAATCAAAGACTTTTAGTTCGCTAATCGGGTTGTCAGCGGCAAGGAGTTCATTGAGATAACCCCATACTCCGGCGTGTTCCCGACACTCCTGAGGCAGCACCAACATCATGGAACCATCATCGCGGCTCAGCAGTTGGCTGTTGAACAGATATGTAGACACCGCATCCGACACGGAAACCTGCGCCGTGGGCACCTCTATTGCCATAAAGCTATTGACCCGAGCACGCAGGTTTGCCAGTAACTGTGACTGGCGAGCGAACGCCTGTTGGTGGCAAAACAGCACCTGGCGGTTACTCACAGCAATCACGTCATTATGAAAAACGCCCTGGTCGATAACGTCCGGGTTTTGCTGGGCGAAAATCACCTGTTGGGGATTCACCTGATTCAGCCTTGCCACCGCCTCGCTGGCTTCGCGAGTCTGCCGCGCCGGATAGCGGGAAGGCCGGGTATCATTGCCTTCTTCTCGCCCGTAGACAAAAAGTTGCATACCCGGTTCACCGTAATGACCGCCGAGACGATTGTGGTTTGCCGCCCCCTCATCACCGAGCAAGGCTACCTGCGGCAACGCCGAATGGACACTAAATTTCTCTTCGTCGTTAAAAATCGCTTTTAACAGCGATTCAGTGACGGGCGCTTCCAGCGAACGGTGAAATTTATTGTTCAGGTTAGCAACGGTGAGATGCACTTTGCCATCCAGCGTATCGGCAGATGGCGCGATCGTTGCCGCATTGGCTACCCACATTGGCGAAGCGGAGCTGACGCTGGAAAGCCAGTGCGGTGCCTGGCGTGCAACTTTTTCCAGTACCTGCTCATCGCTACCACTGAATCCCAACTGACGCAGCACCGGAATAAACGGACGCTCGTGCGGCGGGATCACGGCCTGGGGGAATCCCGCATCGGCAAGGGTTTTCATTTTCAGTAAGCCCTGTTTCGCCGCCAGTCGCGGGTTAGAGACCTGAAAACGGTGACGGGTAGAGGCTTTATTACCAAACGACAAGCCCGCGTAATGATGCGTCAGCCCTACCAGCCCGTCGAAATTAACTTCCCAGGCGTTCATCGCACCACCTCATCGGAAAAATCCAGCCCGGGGTTAAGCGTTGCGGGCAAAGTTAACGAGTCCGACTCCAGGCTCGCCATCGGCCAGGCGCAGTAATCTGCGGCATACCAGGCGCTGGGGCGATGGTTACCGGAAGCGCCAATGCCGCCGAATGGCGCGGTACTGGCAGCGCCGGTAAGCGGTTTGTTCCAGTTAACAATCCCCGCCCGCGCCTCCAGCAACAGTTGATCGAATTTTTCCCGCTCGGGGGAAACCAGACCGCAAGAGAGGCCAAAGCGGGTGTTGTTCGCCATCCTGATCGCCTCATCGAAGGTGTCGTAACGCCAGACGCGCAATAGCGGCCCGAACACTTCTTCATCCGGCACGCCTGCAACACCCGTCATTTCAATAATCCCCGGCGTCAACAGCGATGTTCCTGCGCGCAGTAAACGTGGCGCAAGCAGCGTCCGTCCGCCCATCGCTTCCAGTTCCTGCCAGGCGGTAACCACCTGCTGTGCGGCCTGCTCAGAAATCAGCCCGCCAATAAACGGCTGCGGTTCGTCGTCCCAGTTGCCCGGCGTTAACCTTTGGCTGACGGCAACCAGGCGGGCAAGAAATGCATCGCCCTGCGCTCCACTTTTCAACAATAAACGGCGGGCGCAGGTGCAGCGTTGCCCGGCAGTGACAAATGCCGACTGAATGGTCAGATGGACAGCGGCATCGATATCCGCCGCCTCATCGATAATTAGCGGGTTATTACCGCCCATCTCAAGGGCGAGAATTTTCTCCGGCTGACCGGAGAGCTGGCGATGCAGCTGGTAGCCGGTATTGGCGCTACCGGTAAACAGCAAACCGTCGAGATCCTCCAGCGCACTCAGCGCCTGACCCGTTTCACGCCCGCCCTGCACCAGGTTCAGCACGCCCGGCGGCAAGCCAGCCTGCTGCCATAAACGCATTACCGCTTCGCCACTCCACGGTGTCAGTTCGCTGGATTTAAAGATAATGGTGTTACCTGCCAGCAATGCCGGAACGATATGTCCGTTCGGCAAATGACCAGGGAAATTATACGGCCCAAACACCGCCAGCACGCCGTGCGGGCGATGTCGCAGGCTCGCCGCGCCGTCCGGCATTTCACTACGCTGCTCGCCGGTACGAACGTGATACGCCTTAATTGAAATCGCGATTTTATTGATCATCGCCGTCACTTCGGTTGCCGCTTCCCAGCGCGGCTTGCCGGTTTCTCGGGCAATGATTGCGGTTAATTCGGCTTTATTGCTTTCCAGCAATCCGGCAAAGCGTTCGACAACTGCCTGACGTTCAGCAAATGAGAGCCGCGCCCAGCGCGGAAACGCCGCACGGGCTGCGCGACAAGCCTGCCCGACCTGAACGGCATCGGCATCATTGCCTTGCCATAACACCTCGCCCGATACCGGATTACGCTTCACACGCGATGCACCCTGGCCCGTTATCCAGTCACCGTTAATCCATAAAGTCATGCTGTTTTCTCCTCTGCGCACAGGCGCACCAGACGAACGCGATCCCCGGCGTGGCATTTCAGGGCATCCAGTTGTGCGGCGGTTAATATCAAACGCTCGGTTGCCGGATCGGTACGCACCAGCACCACGCGGAAATGGTGATAATTTTCATTGGCGACCAGGCAGGCCGGAAAATCGCCCTGCGCAGGCTGCCCTTCTGCCACTTCCACCAGCCGACTTTTACGGATGGCGCGCACGCGGTCGATGTCACACTCAAGCGTCGGCCCACCGTCGAAGATGTCGATATAATTACGGTAGCGAAAACCTTCTTTCTCCAGCACCGCGCGGGCAGGCGCGGTTTGCGGATGTACCTGACCGATGACGTCCTGGGCTTCCTGGGATAAAAAGTGCGTATAGATCGGATGTTTCGGCATCAGTTCTGCAATAAATGCCTTTTGCCCGGTGCCGCAGAGAAAATCGGCGCGGCTAAAATCCATCGAAAAGAAGCGTTTACCGAGGCTTTGCCAGAACGGTGAATAGCCGTGTTCGTCAATCACCCCGCGCATTTCAGCAACCACTTTGTCATTAAACTTGTCGCGAAAAGCCGCCATAAACATAAAGCGCGATTTCGACAGCAAATAGCCGTTGCCCTCTTTGCGCCAGTCCGGGTCGAGAAACAGCGTGCACAGCTCGCTGCTGCCGGTGTGATCGTTACTGAGAAACAGCGTCGGCAGCGCGTTATAGACATTCAGCTCTTTCGAAGCGTGAACCAGCGTGCCGACGCGATAGTTGTACCAGGGATCGTTCAGCCCAACTGCCACCTCAATGGCACAAATCCCCGCCACGGTGCCTGTCTCGCTATCTTCCAGCACGAACACATAGCCCTGCTCACTTTTGGGCAGTTCGCCTTGCCAGGTTTTGATTGCCCTTTCGATACGCGCCGAAAGCGTGGCTTCATTGGCGGGAAGCGACGTCAGGCCGCCGCCCGTTTTGCTGGCAAGCTGCATCAGCGCCGAGACATCTGAGCGTTCAACGGGACGGATGACCATCATGATGAACCTCCGCTCACAAAGCGTTCACAGGCCGCAGCAAAGCGATCCAGTCCGGTCGTCACCTCTTCTTCGCTGACATTGAGCGCAGGCGCAAAACGCACCACATTACCGCCAGCAATCAGCACCATCACGCCCGCTTTCGCCGCCTCCTGAGAGATCTGTTTCGCTTGTCCGGCGTAATCGGCATTCAGTACACAGCCAATCAGCAAACCTAAGCCGCGAACTTCACTGAACAAACCATAGCGGTGATTAATAATATTAAGACGCTCAACAAACCAGTCGTGACGTTGCTTAACCCCGTTAAGCATCTCTGGCGTATTGATGAGCTCCAGCACTTTGCCTGCCACCGCCGAGGCCAGCGGATTGCCGCCATAGGTGGTGCCATGAGTGCCAACGGTCATCACGCTGGCGCACTCTTCGGTTGCTAACAACGCACCGACCGGGAAACCGCCGCCCAGCGCTTTGGCGGTAGTTAACAGATCAGGCGTCACGCCGTAGTGCATATAGGCATACAGTTCCCCGGTGCGCCCGACGCCGGTTTGTACTTCATCAAAAATCAACAGCGCATTGTGGCGATCACACAATTCACGCAGACCTTGTAAAAATGCGTTGCTGGCTGGCACCACACCGCCTTCCCCCTGGATGGGTTCGACAATCACCGCACAGGTAGAGTCGTCAATCAGCGCGCTGGCAGAGTTAATATCGTTATATGCAGCATGACGGATATCTGGTGGCAGTGGCGCAAAATCCTGTGAATAGGCTGGCTGCCCACCCGCACTAACAGTAAACAGCGTGCGACCATGAAACGCATTTTTAAACGCCACGATACCGCTCTTATGGCTGCCGTAGCGGTCGTGAGCGAATTTACGCGCCAGTTTTAGCGCCGCTTCGTTGGCTTCCGCACCGGAGTTACAAAAGAAAACGCGATCGGCAAACGTGGCGTCGATCAATTTTTTCGCCAGTCGCAGTACCGGCTCGTTGGTGTAACCGTTGCCGGTATGCCAGAACTTACTCGCCTGTTCGTTCAGCGCCTCACGCAGTTCCGGATGCGCATGGCCCAGCGCGTTCACCGCAATACCACCCGCGAAGTCGATATACTCTTTCCCCTGCTGATCCCACAAGCGCGAACCTTCGCCACGTACCGGTATAAACGGTGCCGGAGCGTAAACAGGTATCATCCATTCATCAAAGTTTTCACGCGTAATTGGCTGAGACATAGCGACCTCTACAGTAAATAATTCGTTATTTATATGTTAATAATAAGTAATGTTTGCGCTGTAAATGTAGATTGCAGGGTTCGTGCCAGCCAGTGATAAAAGTGCATAAACCGCGGAGGCTAACTGGAAATCAAGGAGTTATAACCAAACCATATGCATTTAAAGTGCATATTAAGTGAATACGTTTGCGATGTGGGTGAATAAAAAGAATAAAAAACGCAATGTTATGCAGAAGTAAAATATAATTCTGGAATTGTGATCATTGACGAAATTTACTGGAAATTACTGCGCCATTCTGACGCAGCGCGCACCAAAAGCGGGCATTTTTTGCGCCATCGTTGACATCATTAACAACCATCGATCAAATCACTTAACAACAGGCGGTAAGCAAAGCGAAATTCTGCTACCATCCACGCACTCTTTATCTGAATAAATGGCAGCGACTATGAAATTTGTCTCTTTTAATATCAACGGCCTGCGCGCCAGACCCCACCAGCTTGAAGCCATCGTCGAAAAGCACCAACCGGATGTGATTGGCCTGCAGGAGACAAAAGTTCATGACGATATGTTTCCGCTCGAAGAGGTGGCGAAGCTCGGCTACAACGTGTTTTATCACGGGCAGAAAGGCCATTATGGCGTGGCGCTGCTGACCAAAGAGACGCCGATTGCCGTGCGTCGCGGCTTTCCCGGTGACGACGAAGAGGCGCAGCGGCGGATTATTATGGCGGAAATCCCCTCACCGCTGGGTAATGTCACCGTGATCAACGGTTACTTCCCGCAGGGTGAAAGCCGCGACCATCCGATAAAATTCCCGGCAAAAGCGCAGTTTTATCAGAACCTGCAAAACTACCTGGAAACCGAACTCAAGCGTGAAAATCCGGTGCTGATTATGGGCGATATGAATATCAGTCCTGGCGACCTGGATATTGGCATTGGCGAAGAGAACCGTAAGCGCTGGCTGCGTACCGGAAAATGTTCTTTCCTTCCGGAGGAACGCGAATGGATGGAGAGACTGATGAGCTGGGGATTGGTTGATACCTTCCGCCATGCGAATCCCCAAACAGCAGATCGTTTCTCATGGTTTGATTACCGCTCAAAAGGTTTTGACGATAACCGTGGTCTGCGCATCGACCTGCTGCTCGCCAGCCAACCGCTGGCAGAATGTTGCGTAGAAACCGGCATCGACTATGAAATCCGCAGCATGGAAAAACCGTCCGATCACGCCCCCGTCTGGGCGACCTTCCGCCGCTAATTTAGCAGCTCTCCTGGCTCAAACTGGGTCAGGAGAATTAACCTTGAGAAAAATCAACAAACTGTCAGTAATGATTTGTTGCCTGCCGTCCTTTGTTATACCGTCACTGCGTTTTTAGTTGTCTGACCACTTCTCTATTATCAAGTTTGATATAGGAAACACCACGATGAACGCTGAGCGTAAATTTCTGTTTGCCTGTCTTATTTTTGCGCTGGTCATTTACGCTATCCACGCTTTCGGTTTATTCGATCTGCTCACCGATTTACCCCACTTACAGACACTCATCCGCCAGAGCGGATTGTTCGGTTATAGCCTCTATATTCTGTTATTCATCATTGCCACCCTCTTTCTGTTACCAGGAAGCATACTGGTGATCGCGGGAGGAATAGTTTTTGGCCCGCTCTTAGGGACACTACTCTCATTAATTGCCGCAACGCTGGCCTCCTCGTGCTCATTCCTGCTGGCGCGCTGGCTGGGACGTGATTTACTGCTGAAATACGTTGGCCATAGCCATACCTTCCAGGCCATTGAAAAAGGCATTGCGCGTAATGGTATTGATTTTCTTATTCTGACCAGCTTAATCCCGTTGTTTCCTTACAATATTCAAAATTACGCTTACGGATTAACCACAATCGCCTTCTGGCCTTATACCCTTATTTCGGCACTCACGACCCTGCCCGGTATTGTTATTTATACCGTGATGGCAAGCGATCTCGCCAATGAAGGCATTACGCTGCGCTTTATTTTACAACTCTGTCTGGCGGGCCTGGCGCTGTTTATTCTCGTCCAGCTCGCCAAACTCTACGCCCGACACAAACATGTGGATCTGTCTGCTTCGCGCCGCAACCCACTTACTCACCCAAAAAATGAAGGATAGAACGATGTTGCAACATTATTCAGTGTCATGGAAAAAAGGACTGGCTGCACTCTGCTTACTGGCTGTTGCTGGGCTTAGCGGCTGCGATCAAAAAGAGAATGCGGCGGCAAAAGTGGAATACGACGGACTTTCGAACAGCCAACCGCTGCGCGTCGATGCCAATAACCATACGGTAACCATGCTGGTGCAAATTAATGGTCGTTTCCTCACCGACGACACTCGTCACGGTATTGTGTTTAAAGATGGCTCCAACGGACATAAATCGCTGTTTATGGGTTATGCGACCCCGAAAGCATTTTATGAAGCCCTGAAAGAGGCAGGTGGTACACCGGGCGAAAACATGACGATGGATAATAAAGAAACGACTCATGTCACGGGCAGCAAACTGGATATTTCGGTCAACTGGCAAGGGGCGGCAAAAACGTATTCCTTCGATGAAGTGATTGTTGACAGTAATGGCAAGAAACTGGACATGCGCTTTGGCGGTAATTTAACGGCAGCAGAAGAGAAGAAAACGGGTTGCCTGGTATGTCTGGATAGCTGCCCAGTCGGTATCGTCAGCAATGCGACATACACTTATGGTGCGGTCGAAAAACGCAGCGAAGTGAAATTCAAAGGTAATGCGTCGGTTCTCCCGGCCGATAACACGCTGGCAACGGTTACCTTTAAAATCGCCGAATAACAACCTTGATTAAGGATGATGAAGATGCAATCGCGTAAAATCTGGTACTACCGTGCCACCATCATCATCCTGTTGTTCGCTACGCTGCTTGCATGGGCGCTGCTTCCGGGCGTCCATGATTTTATCAATCACAGCGTTGCGGCGTTTGCCGCTGTGGACCAACAGGGTATTGAACGTTTTATTCAGTCTTACGGCACGCAGGCGGCTGTCGTCTCATTCTTTTTGATGATTTTGCAGGCCATTGCCGCGCCGCTACCCGCATTCTTGATTACTTTTGCTAACGCATCACTTTTTGGCGCATTCTGGGGCGGCGTGCTGTCGTGGACCAGTTCTATGGCTGGCGCGGCGCTATGCTTCTTTATCGCCAGAATAATGGGCCGTGAAGTGGTGGAAAAGTTAACAGGCAAAACGGTACTCGACAGCATGGACGGCTTTTTTACCCGCTACGGCAAACACACCATTCTGGTATGTCGGTTATTGCCTTTTGTCCCTTTCGATCCAATCAGCTATGCTGCCGGTTTGACTTCAATACGTTTTCGCCAGTTTTTTATCGCCACCGGGCTCGGTCAGTTACCGGCGACCATTGTCTATTCCTGGGCGGGTAGCATGTTAACGGGTGGTGCATTCTGGTTTGTCACCGGACTGTTTATTCTGTTTGCCCTGACCGTGGTGATTTTTATGGCGAAAAAAGTATGGCTTGAACGCCAGAAGAGGAATGCCTGATGGGGTTACCACCGCTTAGCAAAATTCCTTTAATTTTACGCCCGCAGGCGTGGCTGCATCGTCGCCATTACGGTGAGGTGCTAAGTCCAATTCGCTGGTGGGGGCGAATTCCGTTTATCTTTTATCTGGTGTCGATGTTTGTCGGTTGGCTGGAGCGCAAACGCTCACCGCTCGATCCAGTGGTGCGATCGCTTGTCAGCGCGCGTATTGCGCAAATGTGCTTGTGTGAGTTTTGCGTGGATATCACCAGTATGAAAGTCGCCGAGCGTACCGGCAGCACCGATAAACTGCTGGCAGTGGCTGACTGGCGGCAAAGCCCGCTCTTCAGCGACGAAGAGCGGCTGGCGCTGGAGTACGCCGAAGCCGCCAGCGTTACGCCGCCAACTGTGGATGATGCCCTGCGCACCCGACTGGCTACACATTTTGACGCTCAGGCACTCACCGAGCTTACGGCTTTGATCGGCTTACAAAACCTGTCGGCTCGTTTTAATTCTGCCATGGACATTCCTGCCCAGGGGCTGTGCCGACTTCCTGAAAAACGTTCTTAAGGAGAGATGATGCGCCATTATGTGTGGTTGCTGGGAATGTTATCGCTGTTTTCTTTGACAACGCATGCCAGCGACTGGCAGGAAATTAAAAACGAAGCCAAAGGGGAAACCGTCTGGTTTAACGCCTGGGGCGGCGACACCGCGATTAATCGCTATCTCGACTGGGTTAGCGGTGAGATGAAAACGCATTACGATATAAACCTGAAGATTGTTCGTCTGGCGGATGCCGCAGACGCGGTGAAGCGCATTCAGACCGAAGCTGCTGCCGGACGTAAAACGGGCGGCTCGGTGGATCTGCTCTGGGTGAACGGCGAAAACTTCCGCACCTTAAAAGAGGCCAAGTTATTACAAACGGGCTGGGCGGAGACTCTGCCCAACTGGCGCTATGTCGACACACAGCTGCCGGTGCAGGAAGATTTTTCAGTGCCTACAGAAGGGGCTGAATCGCCCTGGGGGGGCGCACAACTGACATTTATCGCCCGCCGCGATGTTACGCCACAGCCACCACAAACGCCGCAAGCCTTACTGGAGTTTGCTAAAGCCAATCCCGGCACGGTTACCTATCCGCGCCCACCGGACTTTACCGGCACGGCGTTTCTTGAACAGTTGCTGATTATGCTGACGCCCGATCCCGCCGCATTAAAAGAAGCGCCGGACGATGCAACTTTCGCCCGTGTCACTGCTCCCTTGTGGCAATATCTTGATGCGCTGCATCCGTATTTGTGGCGCGAAGGAAAGGATTTCCCGCCTTCGCCCGCGCGGATGGATGCTCTGCTGAAAGCCGGAACATTGCGCCTGTCGCTGACCTTTAACCCCGCGCATGCGCAGCAAAAAATCGCCAGCGGCGATTTGCCTGCAAGCAGTTACAGTTTTGGCTTTCGTGAGGGGATGATTGGCAACGTGCATTTCGTCACCATTCCTGCCAACGCGAATGCCAGTGCTGCGGCGAAGGTAGTTGCCAATTTCTTGCTCTCACCCGATGCGCAATTGCGTAAAGCAGATCCCGCTGTCTGGGGCGATCCTTCTGTTCTCGATCCGCAAAAACTGCCTGATGGGCAGCGCGAAACATTGCAATCAAGAATGCCGCAAGATCTGCCGCCGGTACTGGCTGAACCGCACGCAGGTTGGGTAAATGCGCTGGAACAAGAATGGCTACACCGTTACGGTACGCATTAATCTTTTTGCTGTGGGCGATGGTGGCGGTGATTTATGCACCGCTGATCCCGGCAGCTCTCACGCTGATATCGCCTGCTTTGTCGTTGACACACTGGCAGGCGTTATTTGCCGATCCACAGTTACCGCAGGCATTACTGGCAACGCTGGTGTCGACAACCATCGCGGCGGTCGGGGCGTTGTTGATTGCCCTGCTGGTGATTGTGGCGCTGTGGCCTGGGCCGAAATGGCAGCGTATGTGCACCCGTCTGCCGTGGCTGCTCGCCATTCCCCATGTGGCTTTTGCCACCAGCGCCCTTCTGCTCTTTGCTGACGGAGGGCTGCTTTATGACTATTTCCCGTATTTCACTCCGCCAATGGACAAATTGGGTATTGGGCTGGGCTTCACGCTGGCGGTGAAAGAAAGCGCATTTCTGCTGTGGATCTTAGCAGCAGTATTGAGCGAAAAACGGCTGTTGCAGCAGGTCATTGTGCTGGATTCGCTGGGCTACAGCCGCTGGCAATGCCTGAACTGGCTGCTGTTGCCCTCTGTCGCGCCTGCGCTGGCAATGGCGATGCTGGCGATTGTCGCCTGGTCGCTGTCGGTCGTGGATGTGGCGATTATTCTTGGGCCAGGTAATCCACCGACGCTGGCAGTAATTAGCTGGCAGTGGTTAACTCAGGGCGACGCCGATCAACAAACGAAAGGCGCACTCGCCAGCCTGCTGCTGATGTTGTTACTCGCCGCCTACGTTTTGCTAGGCTATCTGCTATGGTGTACCTGGCGGCGTACTATTCCCCGCGTAGATGGCGTTCGTAAGCCTGCCACGCCTTTATTGCCAGGCATTACGCTGGCGAGTTTTTTACCCTTGACCGGTGTGCTGTGTGTGGTTCTGCTGGCGATCCTCGCGGATCAGTCGACGATCAATAGTGAAGCGCTCATCAACAGCCTGACAATGGGGCTGGTGGCGACATTCATCGCTTTGCTCCTGTTACTGCTGTGGCTGGAATGGGGGCCACAGCGTCGCCAGTTGTGGCTATGGTTGCCCATTTTATTACCCGCTCTGCCACTGGTGGCGGGCCAGTACACGCTGGCGCTATGGCTGAACCTGGATAGGAGCTGGACGGCGGTGGTCTGGGGGCATCTGCTGTGGGTAATTCCGTGGATGCTGTTTATCCTGCAACCCGCCTGGCAGCGCATTGATTCACGGTTAATTTTGATTGCACAAACACTGGGCTGGTCGCGGGCCAAAATCTTCTTTTACGTGAAATGCCCACTCATGTTGCGCCCTACGCTGATTGCCTTCGCGGTGGGATTTTCAGTCAGTATTGCGCAGTATATGCCGACGCTGTGGCTGGGCGCGGGGCGTTTTCCGACGCTCACCACTGAGGCGGTGGCATTAAGCAGCGGCGGCAGCAACGGTATTCTCGCCGCCCAGGCTTTATGGCAACTGCTATTACCGCTTATTATTTTTGCCCTGACCGCGTTAGTCGCAAAATGGGTAGGTTATGTCAGACAAGGACTCCGCTAATGCTCTGCGTGAAAAATGTTTCGCTACGTTTACCAGAAAGTTGCTTGCTGACAAACGTTAACTTTACGGTGGATAAAGGTGACATTGTCACGTTAATGGGGCCGTCTGGCTGTGGAAAATCCACTCTGTTTTCATGGATGATTGGTGCACTGGCTGGACAGTTTTCTTGTACAGGTGAGCTATGGCTCAATGAGCAACGGATTGACATGCTACCCACCGCACAGCGTCAGATTGGCATTCTTTTTCAGGATGCACTGTTATTTGACCAGTTCAGTGTCGGGCAAAATTTACTGCTGGCGCTACCGGCGACACTTAAGGGGAATGCCCGACGTAATGCCGTGAATGATGCACTTGAGCGTTCAGGCCTTGACGGAGCTTTCCATCAGGATCCTGCCACTTTGTCTGGCGGTCAGCGAGCGCGCGTTGCTCTGCTTCGCGCCCTTCTCGCTCAGCCAAAAGCGTTGCTACTGGATGAGCCATTCAGCCGTCTTGATGTGGCTCTGCGTGATAATTTTCGCCAGTGGGTGTTCAGCGAAGTTCGCGAACTGGCGATCCCCGTCGTTCAGGTAACGCACGATCTCCAGGATGTTCCTGCTGATAGTTCTGTTCTGGATATGGCGCAGTGGTCAGAAAATTACAACAAACTGCAATAACGCAAAGTTTTTCTCAATGCGTCAGTTCAGAATGGCGCACTCAAAACTACAATGTCGGGATTTTCGATGAAACGTGTTTCTCAAATGACCGCGCTGGCAATGGCTTTAGGGCTGGCTTGCGCTTCTTCGTGGGCCGCTGAACTGGCGAAGCCTCTTACACTTGACCAGCTTCAACAACAAAATGGCAAAGCGATAGATACTCGCCCCAGCGCGTTTTATAACGGCTGGCCACAAACCTTAAATGGCCCTTCTGGTCATGAACCTGCCGCCTTAAACCTCTCTGCTAGCTGGCTTGACAAAATGAGCACCGAACAGCTCAACGCGTGGATCAAGCAACATAACCTGAGAGCCGATGCCCCGGTGGCGCTGTACGGTAATGGCAAAGATGTCGACGCCGTCAAAACGCGACTGCAAAAAGCAGGTTTTACGCATATCTCCATTCTGAGTGACGCGCTAAGCGAACCTTCCCGTCTGCAAAAACTGCCGCATTTTGAGCAGCTGGTTTATCCGCAATGGCTGCATGACCTGCAACAAGGTAAAGAGGTTACGGCGAAACCTGCCGGTGACTGGAAAGTCATTGAAGCGGCCTGGGGCACTCCTAAGCTTTACCTTATCAGCCATATTCCCGGCGCTGACTACATCGATACCAACGAAGTGGAAAGCGAACCGCTGTGGAACAAAGTTTCTGATGAACAACTAAAAGCGATGCTGGCAAAACACGGCATTCGCCATGACACCACGGTCATTCTGTACGGGCGTGACGTATACGCTGCAGCGCGTGTGGCGCAGATTATGCTGTATGCAGGCGTGAAAGATGTGCGCCTGCTGGATGGCGGCTGGCAAACCTGGTCCGACGCGGGTCTGCCCGTTGAGCGCGGTACGCCACCGAAAGTGAAAGCGGAACCGGATTTCGGCGTGAAGATCCCGGCGCAACCGCAGTTGATGCTCGATATGGAACAGGCCCGTGGACTGCTGCATCGCCAGGATGCATCGCTGGTGAGCATTCGTTCGTGGCCAGAATTTATCGGTACGACCAGCGGTTACAGCTATATTAAACCAAAAGGTGAAATAGCCGGAGCACGTTGGGGACACGCTGGTAGCGACTCGACGCATATGGAAGATTTCCATAACCCGGATGGCACCATGCGTAGCGCCGATGATATTACCGCTATGTGGAAAGCATGGAATATCAAACCAGATCAGCAAGTTTCATTCTACTGCGGCACCGGCTGGCGCGCGTCCGAAACCTTTATGTACGCACGAGCAATGGGCTGGAATAACGTCTCCGTTTACGACGGCGGCTGGTACGAATGGAGCAGCGATCCAAAAAATCCGGTAGCAACCGGTGAACGCGGCCCGGACAGCAGCAAATAACATTGCAATTACTGACGCTGGAGCGACTTCAGCGTCAGATACCCACTCCACACCCGCGTAAAGGTCGTCATCCAGCACAACGCACCGAAGATCCACGCAAACCACGCAAACCATGCAGGGAATAAACATCCCAGCACAAACAGTAAGATCGTTTCTGTGCCTTCGGTTAATCCCCCCAGATAATAAAACGATTTATGCGCATAACCGGGATTATCAATATGATGTTTCGCCGCCAGCGCAGCAAAAGCGAGAAAACTGCTACCCGTGCCGATAAACGCAAACAGCAGCCAGCCGCCTGCCAGGGCGTTTTGCTGCGGTGCGGCGAGGATAAACCCAAAAGGCACCAGCGCGTAAAAAAGAAAATCGAGAGAAATATCAAGAAAGCCGCCCGCGTCGGTAAGCCCTCTGCGCCGCGCCAGCGCACCGTCCAGACCATCAAGCAGCCTGTTCAACAAAATGACGACTAGCGCCGCCAGATACCAGCCCAGCGCCAGAAACGGCAGAGCCAGCACGCCGATGGCAAATCCCACTAATGTTAAACCATCTGGCGTAATGCCCGGTTTATCAAGAACCCGCACGCACTGATGCAACAACGGTTTAATCCGGGGATGAAGATGGCGGTCTAGCACAGGCACTCCTTAAATATAAAGCCTTTCTGATTGAGCAACAGTGCGGATATTATGGCATTTTTCGCTTATCTGCCCGTGTGTAATTTATGAAAATGATTGAAGTTGTTGCCGCCATCATTGAACGTGATGGCAAAATTTTACTCGCGCAACGCCCCGCCCAGAGCGATCAGGCGGGATTATGGGAGTTTGCCGGTGGTAAAGTCGAGCTGGATGAAAGCCAGCAGCAGGCGCTGGTGCGTGAGTTAAACGAAGAATTGGGCATCGAAGCAACTGTGGGTGAGTATGTTGCCAGCCATCAGCGAGAAGTTTCGGGCCGGATTATCCATCTTCATGCCTGGCACGTACCCGACTTCCACGGGACGTTACAGGCACATGAACATCAGGCGCTGGTCTGGTGCTCACCTGAAGAGGCGCTGCAATATCCGCTGGCCCCTGCTGACATTCCATTATTAGAGGCGTTTATGGCTTTACGCGCCGCCAGACCAGCGGATTAGTGCTAAGGGTTTTGTCATCCCGCTGGCATTGCAGCAGTATTCCCTCGGCTTTAATTACCGCGCCTTCAGAATAATTTTTATCCTGATAAACGCAGCACTGAGTACAGGGCTGCGCTGATTGCCCGCCTGAACTGAACACTTCTGGCGGTACGTTTACCTCCACGTCCGGACGATAATGCGGGTTAGCCAGTGCAATTAATGGAAATGCTAATACTACGGCGAACAATGCTCGACTCACAGGGAACTCCTTAACGTTATTGTCTCTGCTACTGATAACGGTAGCCGGGTGGCAAAACTTTAGCGTCTGAGTTATCGCATTTGGTTATGAGATTACTCTCGTTATTAATTTGCTTTCCTGGGTCATTTTTTTCTTGCTTACCGTCACATTCTTGATGGTATAGTCGAAAACTGCAAAAGCACATGACATAAACAACATAAGCGCAATCATATTAATATATAAGGGTTTTATATCTATGGATCAGACATATTCTCTGGAGTCATTCCTCAACCATGTCCAAAAGCGCGACCCGAATCAAACCGAGTTCGCGCAAGCCGTTCGTGAAGTAATGACCACACTCTGGCCTTTTCTTGAACAAAATCCAAAATATCGCCAGATGTCATTACTGGAGCGTCTGGTTGAACCGGAGCGCGTGATCCAGTTTCGCGTGGTATGGGTTGATGATCGCAATCAGGTACAGGTCAACCGTGCATGGCGTGTGCAGTTCAGCTCTGCCATCGGCCCGTACAAAGGCGGTATGCGCTTCCATCCGTCAGTTAACCTCTCCATTCTCAAATTCCTCGGCTTCGAGCAAACCTTTAAAAATGCCCTGACTACCCTGCCGATGGGCGGTGGTAAAGGCGGCAGCGATTTCGATCCGAAAGGAAAAAGCGAAGGTGAAGTGATGCGTTTTTGCCAGGCGCTGATGACTGAACTGTATCGCCACCTGGGCGCGGATACCGACGTTCCGGCAGGTGATATCGGGGTTGGTGGTCGTGAAGTCGGCTTTATGGCGGGGATGATGAAAAAGCTCTCCAACAATACCGCCTGCGTCTTCACCGGTAAGGGCCTTTCATTTGGCGGTAGTCTTATTCGCCCGGAAGCTACCGGCTACGGTCTGGTTTATTTCACAGAAGCAATGCTAAAACGCCACGGTATGGGTTTTGAAGGGATGCGCGTTTCCGTTTCTGGCTCCGGCAACGTCGCCCAGTACGCTATCGAAAAAGCGATGGAATTTGGTGCTCGTGTGATCACTGCGTCAGACTCCAGCGGCACTGTAGTTGATGAAAGCGGATTCACGAAAGAGAAACTGGCACGTCTTATCGAAATCAAAGCCAGCCGCGATGGTCGAGTGGCAGATTACGCCAAAGAATTTGGTCTGGTCTATCTCGAAGGCCAACAGCCGTGGTCTGTACCGGTTGATATCGCCCTGCCTTGCGCTACCCAGAACGAACTGGATGTTGACGCCGCGCATCAGCTTATCGCCAATGGCGTTAAAGCCGTCGCCGAAGGGGCAAATATGCCGACCACCATCGAAGCGACTGAACTGTTCCAGCAGGCAGGCGTACTGTTTGCACCGGGTAAAGCGGCTAATGCTGGCGGTGTAGCAACGTCAGGCCTGGAAATGGCACAAAACGCTGCGCGCCTGGGCTGGAAAGCCGAGAAAGTTGACGCACGTTTGCATCACATCATGCTGGATATCCACCATGCCTGTGTTGAGCATGGTGGTGAAGGTGAGCAAACAAACTACGTGCAGGGCGCGAACATTGCCGGTTTTGTGAAGGTTGCCGATGCGATGCTGGCGCAGGGTGTGATTTAAGTTGTAAATGCCTGATGGCGCTACGCTTATCAGGCCTACAAATGGGCACAATTCATTGCAGTTACGCTCTAATGTAGGCCGGGCAAGCGCAGCGCCCCCGGCAAAATTTCAGGCGTTTATGAGTATTTAACGGATGATGCTCCCCAGGGAACATTTCTTATGGGCCAACGGCATTTCTTACTGTAGTGCTCCCAAAACTGCTTGTCGTAACGATAACACGCTTCAAGTTCAGCATCCGTTAACTTTCTGCGATAGCAGCAGATATGCCAGTAAAGAAATCCCATTAGACTATTTTTTTGATAATCTTCTTCGCTTTCGAACAACTCGTGCGCCTTTCGAGAAGCAAGCATTATATAATGCCAGGCCAGTTCTTCTTCAATTGTCCCGTTTTGAAAAGCTGTGCTTGATATCGAGATCATCCATGATAATTCCGCCGCCCATATTAGCTTCGCCGAGGATTTACCGGAGCTATGATTAGCGCAATCAGAGATATAGTCTGAGGGAAAACAGCAAATTTATTCAACAAGGCGATAACCTGCTCTGGGGCTTCCTCCATGTTTGCTTTAAAGGTATTGGCTCCATGGTCGCCAGAAAGAAAATGCTCCATTAAGGCACAATAACTTTCGCTATCTTCGATACCCCATTGATCCTCTAAAGACTCGCGTCTTTTACTTATGATATCGATCGAGTCAAAAGGAAGCACATGATATTGGAAGGTATCTTTGCCAGGTTCAGGCTTTCGCGGCCAGAACTCCAGCGTTTCAGACCATTGCTTATGATAGAATCGATAAGGTGCGATCAATTGTAGCGCCTGTAATTTCTCGATACTGAGCGGCTCAATACCTTTAGCCTGATAATAATGCAGCTGTTCTTTTTTTGCTTTAAAACCGGCCCGAACAATAAGCCCCATCATAATTAATAGATAAAGAAAAGAGCATCCCGCGGTAATCAGGCCTCTTTCATTCAAACCTTTGGATGTTATCGCTGCGAATACAAACATTACAGCGACAACACATGTTAAATACCCCCCCCACTTACAAAGCAGCATGGCCTTATTTTCTTTAATCATCCGTTCAAAATTACTATTAAATATTTCCCAGCCATTAAAAGAATACTTCTCGCTCCCAGGATGGTTTTGTAATAAAACTTTTTTCATCACATTCCCTGTTATTACATACTTTAGAGGCGATAATTTTATCCATGCAAAAAAAATATCCAACGAATTTTCTTGATCCGCTGGATATTTCAGAATATGACTCGAATAGCACGAAAGATTCGCTCGCTTACGCTATCGCCCCGCTTCCGGCTTCATCTGCTGGCGGACTTTTTTTCGCACTACGTTTACGCGGTGTAGCCTTTTTCTTATCAGCACTGCCACCACTGCCCGGAGCCACAATGCCGCGAAACTGCCGCACCGGAGTACGTTTGGCTTGATCAATAAGCTGATATAGCGTCCCCACCAGCGGCTGCATAAAGTCCTGATAGCGACACTGCTTTTCGCTGATTTGCGTCAGCACCGATTCCCAGTGCGCGGTCATGTCCGGTCGCGTAGCCATTTCTGGCAGCGAATGGAATAGCGCTTTTCCGGCGTCGGTGGAGTGGATATAGCGCCCTTTTTTGGTGAGGAAACCACGCTTGAACAACAGTTCAATAATCCCGGCACGCGTTGCTTCTGTCCCCAGACCATCGGTCGCACGAAGGATCTTTTTCAGATCTTTGTCCTGCACAAAGCGCGCGATCCCGGTCATCGCCGAAAGCAGTGTTGCATCGGTAAAATGGCGAGGCGGCTGGGTTTGCCGCTCTACCACTTCACCTTTTTCACACAGCAACTCATCGCCTTTCGCCACCACAGGCAATGGCGTACCGTCGTTTTCTTCATCGCGCTCTTTGCTGCCTAACAGCGTGCGCCAGCCTGCTTCAGCAAGAAAACGGGCTTTAGCGACAAATTTGCCTTTGGCAATGTCCAGTTCGATAACACACTTGCGGAACACCGCATCCGGGCAGAACTGCATCAGATACTGACGGGCAATCAGGTTATAGACCTTCGCTTCGTTCTCCGTCAGGTTGATCGCAGAACTCCGTGCGGTCGGAATGATGGCGTGGTGCGCATCGACCTTTTTGTCATCCCAACAGCGGTTGCGTATATCTGGATCTACCACTGGCTGCGGCAACAGATCCGGTGCATGAACGCTGATGGCATTCATCACCGCGTGGCGTCCGGCAAAATGTTCTTCTGGCAAATAGCGACAATCGGAACGCGGATAAGTGATTAGCTTGTGTGTTTCGTACAGCTTCTGGCAGATATCAAGCACGTTCTGCGCACTCAGACCAAAACGTTTTGCCGCTTCAATCTGCAACGTCGAAAGCGAAAAAGGCAGCGGCGCGGATTCTGATTCCCGTTTATCGTTATAGCTGGTGACAATAGCCGGTTGACCACTAATGCGGTTAACCACATGCTCCGCCAGTGGACGATGTAACAAGCGCCCTTCTTCATCCTGGTACGGTTCACACGCTTCGCTCGGTTGCCAGATAGCGGTAAACCGCTCATCGGCAGGTGTCACGATATGTGCTTTGACTTCAAAGAAGTCTTTCGCCACGAAGTTTTCAATCTCTTCATCGCGGCGCACCACCAGCCCAAGCACGGGCGTCTGCACGCGTCCCACGGAAAGCACGCCCTGATAACCGGCATTGCGACCGAGAATGGTATACGCACGGGTCATATTGATGCCGTACAGCCAGTCGGCACGCGCTCGCGCCAGCGCAGAAACGCACAGCGGTACAAACTCACTGTTGGAACGAAGACGGTCGATCGCCCGCTCAACCGCCTGCGGGTTCAGGTCGCTTATCAAGCAACGCTGCACCTGCTGGCGCTTTTCCGGTGCCAGTTGTAGATAGTCCAGCACTTCATCCACCAGCAGTTGCCCTTCGCGATCCGGGTCCCCGGCGTGAACGATTTCGCTGGCTTCATGCAGGTACCGTTTGATGACGTTAAGTTGTTTGGTCACGGAGGGTCGGGGCTGTAATTGCCACTTTTCCGGGACAATCGGCAAATCCGCAAGATTCCAGCGCGCATAGCGGCTGTCGTAGGCGTCTGGCTGCGCCTGCTCAAGCAGGTGACCGATACACCAGGTCACCACCTGACCATTACCGCACTCGATAAAGCCATCGCCTTTACGGTGCGGTTTGGGCAGGACATCAGCAATGGCGCGCGCCAGACTCGGTTTTTCGGCAATAAACAACCGCATTGAATTAACGGATCTCAACCATGGCACGACCGCCGCGCGCTGGCACCAGTTCGCCAATCGCCGTCAGTTCAATGCCAAACTCGGCGGCTGTAGCTTTAACCTCATTTTCTGCTTCCGGCATGACCGCCAGCAGCAAACCGCCAGAAGTTTGCGGATCGCACAGCAAATCGCGCACTTCACGCGGCATTTCACCCATCAGATGACCGTAGCTGGCAAAGTTACGTTCGGTGCCGCCAGGCACTGCACCCAACTTAATGTACTCTTCAACCCCCGGCAATTTCGGGATCGCGTCATAGTCAACGCGCGCCTGCACACCTGCGCCCTGACACATTTCGCTCAAATGCCCCAGCAGGCCAAAGCCCGTTACGTCGGTCATCGCTTTTACGCCTTCAATGTTGGCAAAGGACGCGCCTGCGATGTTCATCCGGCACATCACTTCCGTCGCCAGTCCCTGATGTTCTGGTTTCAGCAGTGATTTTTTCTCAGCCGTGGTAAGAACGCCGATCCCCAGCGGTTTCGTCAGGAACAGTTTACATCCGGCTTGTGCGGTACTGTTTTTCTTCACCCGCTCGGTCGGTACGATCCCCGTCACCGCCAAACCAAAAATCGGCTCCGGCGCATCGATGGAGTGACCGCCAGCCAGCGCAATACCCGCCTGACGACATGCATAGCGTCCACCTTCAGTCACTTCGCGGGCAATTTCCGGGGAAAGTTTGTTAATCGGCCAGCCGAGGATCGCAATCGCCATAATCGGTTTGCCCCCCATCGCGAAGATATCGCTGATGGCGTTAGTCGCCGCAATGCGGCCAAAATCGAAAGGATTATCAACGATCGGCATAAAGAAGTCGGTGGTACTGATAACGCTGGTGCCATTGCCCAGATCGTACACCGCCGCATCGTCGCGGGTTTCATTACCCACAAGCAAATTCGGATCAACAAACTTCGCCTGCTCACTGTGCAGGATGGTTTCCAACACTTTTGGGGAAATTTTACAGCCGCAACCAGCTCCGTGGCTGTATTGGGTCAAACGAATCGAGTTCTCGCTCATGGACATCTCCTGTCAATGCAATCCGGGTATGGTAACCCTCATTCCGTGAAGTGATAAGTGAGAGTGTCTGAATTCCTGCGCCTTTGCTCACAATCCAGACAGTTTCGCGACAATTATCAGAAATAAGTGACAAACGGCGTCGGGTCCGGGACGTTTATCGACGTAGATGCTTTCAGCTGCGGCGTGCCGAGGTAGAGAAAACCGACAATTTTATCCTGCTCACGGCAACCGAATGCTTCACGCACTACCGGACTTTCAGTTAATGCGCCACTGCGCCAGATGCCGCCAAACCCCTGGGCAACGGCTGCCATTTGCATCGCCATGACCGCGCATCCGGCAGACATTTCCTGTTCCCATCGCGGGACTTTATGATTTTCTTCGCATTTCGCCACCACCGTGATGATGAGCGGTGCGCGGAACGGCGCATTACGGGCTTTGTCGATAGCTTTGTCATCACTACCGGCAGCAATCGCCCCCTGTTCCAGTACGGCGCTGAAACGCTCGCGCCCTTCCCCTTCAATCACAAAAAAATGCCACGGTTGCATGGACTTATGGTCCGGCGCACGCATACCCGCACGCAGGATGTTTTGCAGTTGTTCACCCGTTGGCGCGGGTTCAGCCAGGCGGGAGGCGCTACGGCGATTGATCAATAGTTCGAGTGCATCCATTTGATTAACTCCTGTCATGATATTTATTCACAAAATTAACACGAGAGTGGATTTTGTTACAGCACAGTCCGCAATTCCTGCTGACAAGTGCCGGTTGGGTCATTACGATAACCACATCTATTGCGCCTGTGACAGGTGTGACCTTAAGTTGGGAGAATACATGCGAACCCTTTGGCGATTTATTGCCGGATTTTTTAAATGGACGTGGCGTCTGCTGAATTTCGTCCGTGAAATGGTACTTAACCTGTTCTTTATTTTTCTCGTGCTGGTTGGTGTGGGGATCTGGATGCAGGTCAGTGGTGGTGATTCGAAAGAAACGGCCAGTCGTGGTGCACTGCTGCTGGACATTTCTGGTGTAATCGTCGATAAACCCGACAGTTCTCAGCGGTTTAGTAAATTAAGCCGCCAACTACTTGGTGCCAGTTCCGATCGTCTGCAGGAAAACTCACTGTTTGATATCGTCAACACCATTCGCCAGGCGAAGGACGACCGCAATATCACCGGTATCGTGATGGATCTGAAAAACTTCGCAGGCGGCGACCTGCCGTCTATGCAGTACATCGGCAAAGCCCTGAAAGAGTTTCGTGACAGCGGGAAACCGGTTTATGCCGTTGGCGAGAACTACAGCCAGGGGCAATATTATCTCGCCAGTTTCGCCAATAAAATTTGGCTGTCACCGCAAGGCGTGGTGGATTTGCACGGTTTTGCTACCAACGGTCTGTACTACAAATCGTTGCTGGATAAGCTGAAAGTTTCCACCCATGTGTTCCGCGTGGGTACGTATAAATCTGCCGTTGAACCGTTTATTCGTGATGACATGTCACCGGCAGCCCGCGAAGCTGACAGCCGCTGGATTGGTGAGCTGTGGCAAAACTATCTGAATACTGTTGCCGCTAACCGGCAGATCCCTGCTCAGCAGGTATTCCCTGGCGCGCAAGGGTTGCTTGAGGGTTTAACCAAAACCGGTGGCGATACCGCGAAATATGCACTGGAAAACAAGCTGGTCGATGCACTGGCATCGAGTGCGGAAATCGAAAAAGCACTGACCAAAGAGTTCGGCTGGAGTAAGACTGATAAAAATTATCGCGCCATCAGTTATTACGATTACGCATTGAAAACGCCGGCAGATACCGGTGACAGCATCGGTGTCGTCTTCGCTAATGGCGCAATTATGGATGGCGAGGAAACTCAGGGGAATGTTGGCGGTGATACCACTGCGGCACAAATCCGCGACGCTCGCCTTGACCCGAAAGTGAAAGCGATTGTCCTGCGTGTTAATAGCCCAGGCGGCAGCGTTACCGCGTCTGAAGTGATTCGCGCTGAACTGGCAGCAGCCCGGGCAGCGGGTAAGCCTGTGGTTGTATCGATGGGCGGCATGGCGGCATCTGGTGGTTACTGGATTTCCACGCCAGCTAATTACATTGTGGCTAACCCCAGCACCCTGACCGGTTCTATTGGTATCTTCGGCGTGATCACCACCGTAGAAAATAGTCTGGATTCGATTGGTGTTCATACTGATGGTGTCTCAACTTCACCGCTGGCAGATGTTTCTATCACCAGGGCACTGCCGCCGGAAGCGCAGCAGATGATGCAGTTAAGCATTGAGAATGGCTATAAACGCTTTATTACGCTGGTTGCTGATGCGCGTCATTCGACGCCGGAGCAGATTGATAAAATCGCCCAGGGCCACGTCTGGACCGGTCAGGACGCAAAAGCTAACGGGCTGGTCGATAGTCTCGGGGATTTCGATGATGCGGTCGCCAAAGCAGCAGAGCTGGCAAAAGTGAAACAGTGGCATCTGGAATACTACGTTGATGAACCGACCTTCTTCGACAAAGTGATGGACAACATGTCTGGTTCTGTCCGGGCAATGTTGCCAGATGCGTTCCAGGCCATGTTACCTGCACCGCTTGCCTCGGTAGCCTCTACCGTTAAAAGTGAAAGTGACAAGCTGGCCGCGTTTAACGACCCACAAAACCGTTATGCGTTTTGCCTGACCTGCGCCAACGTGCGTTAAATCCTGCAAAAATGTGGTCGATATGCTGTCGGCCACACTCCTGAATCGGACTGTCTTTCACTCCCTCTCTCCACTACATTCCCTTGCTCATTTAGCATCTGATATGGAGTCATCAGTGAACAAGGCCCCCTCTTTAATTGCCGCTATCGTCCTCGGACTGGGGATTAGCGCCTGTGGTTATTTTGTTGGTGATGGTGTTAAACATTTAAAAACCAACAACCGTTATGTGAATGTGCGCGGGCTTTCTGAAAAAGAAGTTCGCGCAGATACGGCAGAATTAACAATTGCGATTAACTTTAAGGGTAATGTTCCCGGCGAACTGTTCCCGAAACTGGAAGACGCGCAGAAAAAAATTGTTGCCGAACTCAATGCTCAGGGGATTAACGAGAAAGAGATAATCCTGGGCCAATGGACAAGCAAGCGAACTGATTCCTTCTATCTGAAAGATGATCCCACAATGCCACGCTATAACGCAGACGGGTCAGTGACGATAAAAACCCATAATGTTGCTGCTGTCGAAAAAGTCGTCGCGAAATTAAACGAACTGCAAGTCGCTACGGATGGCGCTATCGCTGAGAGCAAAGTCGCCTATCGCTTTAATGGTATTGGCGCACTGCGCGCTGAGATGATTGCTGCCGCCACCAAAGATGCACGCAACGCCGCACTACAATTTGCAACGGACTCAGGTAGCCAGGTGGGGTCAATTAGCGATGCCTCACAAGGCGTATTCCAGATCTTTGCCAGTGGCAGTGATGAAGATGATCCTACGGCGATTAATAAAACGGTACGCGTAGTCACGACCGTAACCTATGCGTTGCAGGATTAACCACTTTTCTCCGGCGGGACACTAATCCCTCCGTCCTGCCGGACTTTTCTCATATCCACAGAGTATCCAGGTGCGCTCGCTGCCCCTCACGTATATACTTTTGCTCTTTCGATATCATTCATATCAATATCATGCAAAAGAAATCAATTTACGTTGCCTACACGGGCGGGACCATCGGGATGCAGCGTTCCGAGCAGGGTTATATACCGGTGTCAGGTCATCTACAACGCCAACTGGCGCTGATGCCGGAATTCCATCGCCCGGAGATGCCAGATTTCACCATTCATGAATATACGCCGCTGATGGATTCTTCAGATATGACGCCGGAAGACTGGCAGCATATTGCTGAAGATATTAAAGCGCACTATGACGACTATGATGGTTTTGTCATTCTGCACGGCACCGATACGATGGCATATACCGCCTCTGCGCTGTCGTTCATGCTCGAAAATCTCGGTAAACCGGTCATTGTGACAGGGTCACAAATCCCGCTGGCTGAGTTACGCTCTGACGGACAAATTAATCTGCTGAATGCGTTGTACGTTGCGGCGAATTATCCGATCAACGAAGTAACGCTCTTTTTCAATAACCGATTGTATCGCGGCAACCGCACTACCAAAGCCCATGCCGATGGTTTTGATGCGTTTGCCTCTCCAAACCTTCCTCCGTTACTGGAAGCAGGTATCCATATTCGTCGTTTGAATACGCCACCAGCCCCGCACGGTGAAGGGGAATTGATCGTTCATCCAATCACGCCACAACCAATTGGCGTAGTGACGATTTATCCGGGGATTTCTGCTGACGTCGTGCGCAATTTTCTGCGCCAACCGGTGAAAGCATTGATTCTGCGCTCATATGGCGTGGGTAATGCGCCACAAAACAAAGCCTTCCTGCAGGAATTACAAGAAGCCAGCGATCGCGGTATTGTGGTGGTCAACCTGACACAATGTATGTCCGGTAAAGTGAATATGGGTGGTTATGCCACCGGTAACGCCCTCGCCCATGCTGGCGTTATTGGCGGTGCAGATATGACTGTAGAAGCCACGCTAACCAAACTGCATTACCTGCTTAGCCAGGAACTGGATACTGAAACCATTCGCAAGGCCATGAGCCAAAACCTGCGCGGCGAACTGACGCCGGATGATTAAGGAGACTGCAATGCCCCCTCGCGCCCTGTTACTGGTCGATTTACAAAATGATTTCTGTGCTGGTGGCGCGCTCGCCGTGCCGGAAGGTGACAGTACGGTGGATGTCGCTAACCGCCTGATTGACTGGTGCCAGTCGCGCGGTGAAGCGGTTATCGCCAGTCAGGACTGGCACCCGGCGAATCACGGCAGTTTTGCCAGCCAGCACGGTGTAGAGCCTTATACGCCAGGCCAACTCGACGGTTTGCCACAAACCTTCTGGCCAGATCACTGTGTGCAGAACAGTGAAGGCGCACAATTACATCCGTTACTGAACCAAAAAGCGATCGCAGCGGTGTTCCATAAAGGCGAAAATCCTTTAGTTGACAGTTACAGTGCCTTTTTTGATAACGGCCGTCGGCAGAAAACCTTTCTCGATGACTGGTTACGCGATCATGAAATCGATGAATTGATCGTTATGGGCCTGGCTACTGACTATTGCGTGAAGTTTACCGTGCTGGACGCGTTACAGTTAGGTTATAAGGTAAACGTGATTACCGATGGTTGTCGTGGCGTGAATATCCAGCCCCAGGACAGTGCGCACGCGTTTATGGAGATGTCAGCAGCTGGGGCAACGCTATATACGCTGGCAGACTGGGAAGAGACGCAGGGGTAATTTTACGCTGGCCTACAATTCTGTACTGGCATTGTAGGCCAAATAAAACACGTCAGTGGCACATCTGGCAATTGATGCCATCAACGAAAGATTTAATTCACCTCAGAAATCTCTTCCAACGACACCTTCCGCGTTTCGATGCCAAAAATGGAGAGAACCAGCGCACAGAGCAATAACATGACACCAAGTACCATAAACACCGTGATCGACCCATAATGTGTTAATAATGCCGCAACGCCATAGGGCGTGAAGACTGCGACGATCCGTCCGACGGCATTAACGAAACCCGAACCGCGCAGGCGTAAATGCGTTGGCCAAAGCTCCGGGATATAAACCGCCGACGCGAAGCAAACATACATGTATAAAAAGAAGATCATCACCAGGCCATAGATTAAAATCGCCCACTCTGTAGTCTGAATTGAATAGATATAGCCTAACACGGCAATAATAATAAGTAAGGTGGAGCCAAATAACCGACGAGGAAAATGATCAATAATTAATGCCGCAATAAATATTCCTACCGGAGCGCCAATCATAATAACAGCGGTCATTAATATTGATTTATCGACATCAATGCCGGAGTTAACAAATATGGTCGGTATCCATACGGTGATGGTATAAAGCGAAATGTTCATTGCAATTAAAACAGTAATCGCGACTAATGTACGTCGTAACATTTCACCTTTAAACAGGAGCCAGAAAGTACCCTTGATTACTTTAACCTTGCTGTTGCTCTGATACGAAGTAAGCGGGGGTAAACGAATACTCTTCTCTCTTTCAATTTGCTGCTCTACTTCACGAAGTTGGCTTTCTGCACCTGCGATTTGCCCTTTCCCTGCCAGCCATCGTGGCGACTCAATAAAGTATTTACCTGAAAGAAACCAGGCTAACAGTATGCCAATACCACCCAGCAGAAACATTATCCGCCAACTAAAAAAAGCGATAACCACCACACCTATCGCCGCAGACAGCATGGGCGACCAGTTACCAACAAATGAGAGCCGCGCGGACCATTTTCCACGCACCGTCGCGGGGATAAACTCCGTAAATGAGGCATAGCCAACCATAATCAGCGCCCCCATTCCTGTTCCCATCAGGAAGCGAAAGAAGATGAGCCAGTACATATCAGGGACAAAAGCGGCCCCTGTTGCAGCAATACCGACGATGAGAAGATTTATGCGAAACGCCCTGCGCCGCCAAAAGTAATCACCGATGAACCCACCGGTAAGAGAGCCGATGAAATAACCAAACATTAATGCCGAGGTAAAGGCGGCATTGAGGAAATTATTTGACCATCCATTGCTTACCAGCTTTGCTAAGACGACATTACCGGAGTAACTCAAAAACCCTGTTAATAACAGACTAAAGCTTATAATACCAAATATACGATAATGAAACCGGGCCAAAGGCAAGCGGTCCAGTCTTGCGCCAATTTGATCATATTGTTCCATTGGGTGCCTCGGATTTGCTAAAAAAGGTAGCAATTGCGGCAAATTCACTTGCCGCATCTTTATCATCATTTTATTTCCAGGCGCAGGAACAAATAATATTGACAACGTGTGCTTAAATTACCACACCAGCTGGATATTATTGTCTTTGCAAAATGCTATCCACTCTGCACCCGGTGATTTATCAGTTATTATGTAATTAATATGACTAAAGTCAGCTAACTGGACAAAAGCTTTGCGATCAAACTTAGAGTGATCAACCAATAACGCAACTTCTGTCGCCTGACGGATCATTGTCTTTTTGATTTCAGCTTCCGCTTCATTAGAGTCCAGCGCGCCGCTGTTAATATCAAGACCTTTACAACTCATTACCATGATATCGACATGGTAGCGGCTGATGATCTCTTTAGTAATTCTTCCTTGCAGTGAAAGTGTATTTTTGTTTAGTTCCCCACCCGTTGAAACGACTTTAATTTCTGACTGAGCCAGAACATGAATCGCTTCCGCCGAGTTGGTTAGCAACGTCAGGTCACTACGGTCCTGTAACAATTTGAGCAATTCCATTACGGTACTACTGGAATCGGCTGCCATGGTGGTTTTATTGTCGATAAAGGGTAGTGCCTTGCGTGCAATAAGCTGCTTCTCTTCATAAAACGATGAAGCGCGCTTATAAAAATGGATATTCTCCGTCAACATCGCTGTATTTAAAACAGCACCACCATAGGTTCTGGTCAAAAAGCCTTCATCTTCCAGCTTCTCAAGATCGCGGCGAATGGTTTCTTCGGTTACCTGAAAAATCCCACTCAAATTTGAGACTGTCACCTTTTTATCGTTGGCAACCATTTGCTTAATTGCCTGAATCCTGTCTTTTGCCGCCACGATTACACCCCTGTATCTTTTTACATCACATTAGCGCGATTATCGCATAACCGATGTTTACTTTCAAAATAACCTGTTTGAATCACAGATTTTCATCACAGTTTTCACAGAAACAGAGGTGAATCGTGTTGAGTATTTAACGCTCCAGGGCCTCTGCCATTTCCCTCATCAATGTTGCGTCTGCATCCGATAAGTTGATATTCAGTGCTGCGACATTTTCGCGTACCTGTTCCGGTGCAGTAGCCCCACTAAGAATGGAGATTAAATCACTCTGTTTTAATATCCACGCCAGTGCCAGAGTGGGAATTGTGCACTGATAACGAGCACAAAGTGGCTGCCACTGTTCAAGCATATCAATCACTTTCAGCATGTTTTCACGCTGGAACCAGACTTTATTTGCCCGAGCGCCGCCCGGAACGTAATCACGAGTGATGGTGCCGGTCAACAATCCCTGCTCTAGCGGGGAATAAACCTGAACCACAATGCCATTATCACGACATAGCGGCAGCAGTTCGTTTTCCATTGCCCGGTCGAGGATACTGTATTTCGCCTGAATAATATCCAGTTCACCATATTGCAGATACTCGCGGATATGGTCAGCATCGACGTTAGCAGCGCCTATAGCGCGAATTTTCCCTTCAGCCTTTAACTCATTAAGCACTGCGACAGTTTCAGCGATCGGCGTATAAAATGGCGGCACCGACTGCCAGTGCGTCATGTAGATATCGATGTAATCAATACCCAGACGTTGCAAGCTGGCTTCTACCTCTTCGCGGATAGATTCCGGGGAAAGGTTTTTATACAACTGCCGATCGCCAACTTTGTTGAATAAACTTCCTTTTCGTTCCCAGACAATGCCGCATTTGGTTTCTACTACAACCTGTTCACGGGGCAGTTTTTTTAACGCCTGACCGACGATAAGGTGATGCTGCCAACTTACTGATTTAGTGTATGATGGTGTTTTTGAGGTGCTCCAGTGGCTTCTGTTTCTATCAG